>VBLV01000124.1 GCA_005879045.1 Methanobacteriota archaeon
GAGGGAGGCGCCTCCATCCTCGTCGTCCAGACCGAGGACGAGATCGCGGCCATCACGATGGCGACGGGCGCCGCCCTGACCGGTGCTCGCTCCGCGACGGCCACGTCGGGCCCCGGGTTTTCCCTCATGATGGAGGGGATCGGTTGGGCCTCGATCAACGAAGTGCCGGTCGTGATCACGCTGTACCAGCGCGCCGGCCCGAGCACCGGGATGCCGACCCGCCACGAGCAAGGCGACCTCCGGTTCGCGCTCCACGCGGGCCACGGCGAGAGCCCGAGGATTCTCCTCGCGTCGGGGGACTTCGAGGAGTGCATCCGCGACGGGCTGTTGGCCTTCAACTACGCGGACCGATACCAGATGCCGGTCATCCATCTCGTCGACAAGGCGCTCGCGAACAGCTACGCCACGACGCCGGTTCCGGACCTCTCCGATCTCCGGATCGACCGGGGCGCCCTGGTCCTCGAGAACAACGGCTATTCCAAAGACAATCCGTACAAGCGGTTCGACCTTAGCAACGGTCCCGATCTTCTGGAACACCGGCGACGAGCACGAGGAGCGGGGCCACATCACGGAGGACCCGATGGTCCGAGATGCGATGATGGAGAAGCGGTTCGCCAAGCTCGACCTCGCGGCGAAGGAAATCCCGCGCGACGTCAAGTTGCGGTACTTCGGCCCGAAGGACGCGCCCACGGTCATCGTGAGCTGGGGGTCGACGAAGGGCGCCCTCCTGGACGCCCTGGACCGGCTCTGGGCCGAAGGCGCGAAGGTCGGTTACCTCCACGTTCGCCTGATCAACCCGTTCCCGACAGCGGAGATCCTCCCGTACGTCGCGAAAGCGAAACGCCGGATCGGGATCGAGATGAACTTCGGGGCGCAGCTCGCGGGCATCGTCCGAGAGCACAGCGGCGTCGAGATGACCCACTTCATCCTGAAGTACAACGGCCGCCCGATGTCCAACACGGAACTGTACGACGCGATCCAGGATGTCGTCCGCGGGAAGGCCGCGAAGAGGACGGTGTTGACCCGTGGCTCTTGAACAGATCCTGAAGCCCTCCGACTTTGCGACCGACGTCCACAACGATTGGTGCCCCGGGTGCGGGGACTTCGGCATCCTCCGGACGATCCAGATGGCCCTCGCGGAGCTGAAGATGGAGCCCCACCGGGTGACGATCGTCTCGGGGATCGGGTGTTCCGCGAAGACGGTCCACTACGTGAAGACGTACGGGATCCACACGTTGCACGGCCGGGCGCTCCCGTACGCGACCGGGGTGAAGCTCGCGAATCCTCAGCTCAAGGTCCTCTGTCTCAGCGGCGACGGCGACGGGCTCGGAATCGGCGGCGGACACTTCGTGAACGCCGGCCGCCGGAACCTGGACATGCTGTACATCATCCACGACAACGGCGTCTACGGGCTGACGAAGGGCCAGGCCGCGCCGACCCTCAAGCTCGGCGTCCAGACGAAGTCCCTCGCCCATCCGAACATCAACGAGGCCGTCAACCCGATCTGGCTCGCCCTCGCGGCCGGCGCGACATGGGTGGGCCGCGGCTACTCGTACGATATCAAGCATCTCGTCGCGACGATCAAGGCGGGGATCGAGCACAAAGGATACGCCTTCCTCGATGTCCTGCAGCCCTGCCCGACGTACAACGACCTGAACACGAAGGAGTGGTACGGGGGCGAGGACCGGAAGGATCCGGCGAGCGGTCGCTCGTTGCCTCGCGTCTACAAGCTCGAGGACGAGGGCTACGATCCCGTGGTCCGCGATCCATCCGAGGTCGAGAAGAAGACCACGCAGGCCCTGGAGAAGGCGCTCGAATGGGGAGACCGCATCCCGATCGGCGTGTTTTACAAGAACGAGCACGTGCCGACGTTTGAGGAGCGCATTGCACAGCGCGTGCCCACGTACATGGACCACCCGCCCGCCCTCCAGCCGATCGCGGGCCCGAACGGCGAACCGCGGACGGACCTGACGCGGCTCCTGCAGCGCCTCACGTTCAAGGCCGAGTGACCTCGACGCGTTTCGCCCCGCGGTCTTCCTCGAGAAGCGCCGCCGCGGGCGTCCCCATCTCCCAGATCCGTTCCGCCATCTCGGACATCGCATCCGCGATCGCGAGGTCGTCAGTCCAAATCGCGATGTCGTCGCCGCGGTACGACGAATCGTCATCCGGGATCGGGTGGCTCATCAGGAACTCTTTGCCGTCGAAGACGTGCATGTAGACGGGCATCATGAAGTCGATGTGGCGCACTTCGGCGTGTTTCAAGAGGGCGCGTACATCGTCGCGGTTCTCCGGCGTAAAGCAGAAAGCGTACTTCAGGCGGACCCCCTGCTTCGCTTTGTCGACGAGGTCCGGCATGAACGCCCCGAGGATTCGTCCGGGGCTCTTCGTCGTCCCGATGCCGATCACCTCTCGCGTCGCGCCGTCGTACATCTTCAGGAGTCGCTCTCGGACGTTCTTGCGGCCGTAAATCGCCTCGAACCGTCCGCGCGACTCCGGCTCCTTCTGAGCGCTGATCGCGAACTCGCGGGCGAGGGTGTCCAATCCCGCGTCGATCTGCTTCGCCCGGGAGCGCATGTCGTCCGCGAGGGCGTGCAGGTAGGTCGCGAACGGCACGGCCTTGTACCGGAGCGGGGTCTCGGGCAGGATTAGCACGAGGCCTTTTTCATGGAGCTGCTGCATCGTCGCGTAGATCCGCGTCCGCGGGACCTTGGACAGCGGGGAGATCTGGCTGGCGGTCGCCGACCCCAGGTCCAACAGGGTGAGGTACACCCGGGCCTGGTACTCCGTCAGCCCATGCTCCGTCATCTTCCGAAGGCGATCCTGATTGATGGGCACGCGAACCGTCGAAGGCGGTGCGCGACATAAACGTTGTTCCTGCCGTCGGTGACACGCCTTGCGAAAGGGGCAAGTGAGTCGCCGGCGTTGGTGCGTCGTTGGGATGACAGGCTCTGCTGACGACGCGACCCTTCGACGAGCCTTGGAACAGGCCATCGGAGAGGAGAAGGTCCGCACCGACGATTCGATCCTTCGGACCTACTCCACGGATGCGAGCCCGTGTGCCGTCGAGCCTCGGGCCGTCGCCTTCGCCGAAACCGAGGACGACGTCCGCGCGGTCCTGCAGGTGTGTCGCGAGCTCGAGGTCCCGATCACCCCGCGCGCATCCGGAACGTCGCTCTCCGGCGCCGCGATCGGTCCCGGCGTGGTCCTGGACACGACCCGATTCCATCGCATTTTGGAGTTCGATCTGGAGCGACGGCGCATCCGCGTCGAGCCCGGCATCCTCCTCGCCGAGTTGACCGCGTATCTCGCGGAGCGCGGAATGCGATTCGCTCCCGACCCCGGAAGCCAGGATCTGTGCCGGATCGGCGGTATGGTCGGGCACAACGCCTCGGGATATCGCAGCGTGAAGTATGGCCAGACGAGGGATCACGTCCTGGGCCTGAGGATCCTCCTGGCCGACGGCACGCCGGTGCACGCGCATGACATCCCCTTGGAGGGCGCGGAATGGCGGGAGATCGTCGGCCGCGCGAACGGGCTGGAGCAGGTGAGGAAGGAGATCGAGGCTCACCAGGACGCGATTCTCTCGAGTCGTCGCCCCATCCGGAAGCATTCGTGCGGATACGACCTCGTGGGCCCCGCGGAGTCGCTCGCCCGCGGCGTCTTCCCGCTCGCGTCCCTTTTCGTCGGGAGCGAGGGCACCCTTGGGGTCGTTACCGAAGTCACCCTCCGCGTCCTCCCCGTCCCTGCTCGTCGGGTCACGATGCTCCTCTACCTCGACCGATTCGAAGACCTAGGCCCGGCGGTTGCCGACATCCTGACGTGGGGTCCGAGCGCGATCGAGGCCGTCGATGGGGACTCTCTCGCCCTGTTGGACCGGGAGGCCCTCGGCATTCCGCGCACGGCGAAGGCGATGTTGCTCGTCGAGTTCGACGAGGGCGATCCCGATGCGATCGCGGACGCCGTGGTCCGGCGCGTTGCGACTCGCTATCGGTTGAGCCGGGACGCCGAGGTCGCATCCGACCCAGTGCGTCAATCGACTCTCTGGAAAGTCCGGCGATCCTTGTTCCCGACCATTATCCAGCGGCCCGGGCCGCGCAAAGCGTGGGGCTTCGTGGAGGACCCGATCGTCCCGCGCGACCGGGTGCCGGAGTTCATCGCCTTCCTCGTGGACCTCACGCGGCGTCATGGGACCACCGCGGGGATCTACGGTCACATCGGGGACGGGAACACGCACTATCGCCCGTTTTTCGATCCGACCGACCCACAGGATTTCGAGCGCATGCGAGCGTTGCGAGAGGAGTTCGATCACACGGTCCTCAACCGTTTTCGTGGCGCGCCATCCGGGGAACATGGAATCGGACGGATCCGTGCGGAGACGCTGCCGCGCGTCTGGGGAAGCGAGGTATACGGCGTCATGCGACGGATCAAGGAAGCGCTCGATCCCCGCGGACTCCTGAATCCTGGAGTCCTGTTCTCGTCGGACCCCTGGTGGGCCACCTGGGGCGGGCTCGAATCTCGCGTGCCGATGTGAGTAGGTGCCGAAGCTTTAAGCCGACCGGGGAGTTCGTTTCATCGGGCTGCGACCACGGGCCGTCGCCCGGAGAGTATCGGGGATGCAAAGCCGCGAAGGAAGGGTTAAGAGCGACCCCGATATTCGAGCGTTCCGGGAGCGGATCGGGGGCCGCACCCCAGGGGTCCAGATCGAATGATCCAGCGTGCGGAGCAGGCGAACATCGTCGGCCTCCGCTCGAAGGATTTCGTCCAGTGGGTCGAGGAGAACATCGACGCCCCGATCAAGCGCGGGCCCGGCGGGGCCATCCTTGAACGGCTCAAGGCGGGTCTCGTCGGGGAGTTCTTCAACTGGGCGAAACGGAACTCCACGTGGCCGTTGCACTTCGGCATCATGTGCTGCGCGATCGAGATGGCGGCGACCTCGGATCCGCGGTACGATATCGAGCGATTCGGAGTCATCTACCGCTCGTCGCCGCGGCAATGCGACGTCCTCCTCCTAAACGGTCCGATTTCGCTCAAGCTCCGCCCCGCGGTGCGCCGGCTCTACGAACAGATGGCGGAACCCAAATGGGTCATCGCGATGGGGGAGTGTACGATCTGCGGTGGTCCCTACTACGACTCATACTCGGTGGTCAAAGGATCGTACACGTTCGTCCCGACGGACATCTTCATCCCCGGCTGCCCCGTGCGACCGGAAGCCCTGATCGACGGCTTCCTGAAGCTCAGCGCGAAGATCAAGGCGGAACGGACCGGCTGGGTGCGGACGAAGAAGGGGCGCCTCGTCAGCGCGCGCGAGGGCCAGCTGATGGACATGCAGAAGGGCGAGTACACGTATGAAGTCCCCCAAGTCCGAGGCTAAGGCCGGCCCGAAAGTCGGCACGATCGGGGGCACGGTCCGCCCGCTCCTCGCGACGATCAAGCAGGCGTTGGTCACGATGCCGGGCATCAACCGCCTCATCCCCGGAGGCCGGAAGCCCGTCACCCATCTCTATCCGTATCAGAAGGTCGAGCTCCCCGTGGCGTTTCGAGGGCAGCACAGCATCGATTGGTTCAAGTGCATCGGCTGCGAGCTCTGCGCGAAGGTCTGTCCGAACGAATGCATCTACTTCGAGTTCTACGAAGTCGAGCCGACGTCCGAGTATCTCCACCCCAGCCGGGCGCAACTCGATGAGATGAAGAAGATCATCCGGAGGCCCGCGGTCGATGTGGGGCATTGCCTGTTCTGCGGGAACTGCATGGAATACTGCCCGACGGACGCATGGAACTTCACGCAGGAATTCGAACTGGCCGACTACGCGCGAGAGGACCTCTACTACCGCGCGGACGAGCTCCGGATGCCGAAAGAGAACTCGGACAAGGAGATCGTGTTGATCAACCGCATCGGCGAGCATCCGATCCTCGAGGTGGACGTCTGCATCGGCTGCCGCAAGTGCGAGCGCGAGTGTCCGACCCGATGCATCGACATGCTCGACGGCCCGAACGACCGGAAGGGCAAGCCGATCGTGATCCCGGAATTCGACTACACGAAGTGCATCGGCTGCCAGCAATGCGTCGACGTGTGTCCGGTCGATTGCCTGCACATGGAGGAGATCGGCTACAAGGATCTGGAAGGGTTCTACCACATCAATCTCCAGGGCGAAGTCAAGTTGCTCGAGGAGCAGGTCGAAAAGTAGGCCGCGGGCCGTCGATCGCGATTATTCGCATCGGAATTGTAGACCTTTTATAGTATTCCCATCATCCATCTCCGTCCTCACGGCCCGGAGGGCTCCGTTTGGTCCGAACCACGGTTGTCGGGAATTATCCGCGCGTCGGCGACACGTTCGAAGAGCAATCCCTGCGGCGGGCGATTGCTCGATTCGACAAGGGAGAGATCAGCGCCGCGGAGCTCGGAGACGCGGAGCGCGAGGTCGTCAAGGTCGTCCTGCGGGAACAGAACGAGGGCGGAATCGATCTCGTGACGGATGGCCAGATCTCGTGGTATGACAGCCAGAGCCACATCGCCCGCCGGCTCGCCTCCGTCGAGATCAACGGGCTCGCGCGGTATTTTGACACGAACACATACTATCGCCAGCCCGTGGTCCACGGCGCGATTGCCTGGAAAGAACCGATCCTCGTGGACGAATGGAAGTTCGCGCAGGCGAATTCGAAAGCTCCGGTGAAAGCGGTCCTCACGGGACCGCTGACCCTGGCGTCGCTCGCACTTGACAAGCACTACCGAAAGAAAAAGCCACTCGCCCTCGACGCCGCGAACGCCCTCGGAGAGGAAGTTTCCGGCTTGGTCCGCGCAGGGGCAACCCACATCCAGATTGACGAGCCGATTCTCACCCGGCATCCCGAGGACCTCCCGCTCGCCGTCGAAGGGCTCGAGCGCATTCGCACCCGCAAAGGGGCCGCGGCCTTGACCCTCTTCACGTATTTCGGGGAGGTCTCGAGGATCTTCGAGGAACTCGTCGAAACCCCCGCAGACGCGATCGGTCTCGACCTCGTCCAGGGAGCCGCCACGTGGTCGGCGATTGCAAAACACGGCTCAAAGAAACCGCTCGTCCTCGGGCTCGTGGATGCCCGCAACACGAAGAAAGAGGATCCGGCTGAGGTCGCCAAGAAGGTCCTGGGCATAAAGGACCGGATCGATCTGAAAGCGTCGTTCCTGTCCCCATCGAACGGCCTCGAGTTCCTTCCCCGCGAGCGGGCGCGGGAGAAGCTCCGCATCCTGTCGGCGGCCGCGAGGAAGGTGGGCGTCGCCGCATGACCGGTCTCCTGACGACGAGCGTCGGTTCGTTCCCGAAGCCCGAGTACCTTCTGCGTGCGCGGACGAAGGCCTCCAAGGGCGAGTTGTCGGAAGAAGGCCTTCGGGCCCTCGAGGAGAAGGCGACCGCGGAGTGGATCCACTTCCAGGAGGAGATCGGGATCGACATCCCCGTGGACGGCGAGCAGTACCGAGGCGACATGGCCACGTACTTCGCCGAGAACATCGACGGAACGGAGATCTCCGGCCTGGTTCGCTTCATCGTCGACGAACTGCGGCGGAAGGGTCCGATCAGCGTGGACTGGTTCAAGTTCGCCCAGGCGCGCACGAAGCGCCCCGTGAAGGGCATGATCACGGGACCGTACACGATGATGGACTGGTCGTTCGACGAGTTCTACGGATCGCGGGAAGAGGCGTCCCTCGCATTCGCGAAACTGTTGCATCAGGAGGCACTCAGCCTCGAAGCCGCCGGTGCCAACGTCGTCCAAGTCGACGAACCGGCGCTCTCGACGCGGTTCGACGAGCTGCCGCTGCTCGTCAAGGCGGTCGGCACCGTGACGAAGGGCCTGC
>VBLV01000295.1 GCA_005879045.1 Methanobacteriota archaeon
AAGAGTTGGGGCTATCCTCGCGGACAGTGAGGCGGAGAATGCAGCGGATGATCGACGAGCGGGCCATCTTCGGATTCCCCGCCTTGAATCCGAGGGCGGCACAAGGATCTGTGATGTCGACCTTGCTCGTGACCTACACGATGGAACAGAAGCGAGAGGTCGATGAGAAAATCGGGACGCACCTCGACGCCTACCTGTGGCATGTCTTTCACATGCTCCCATACGGGATCGGCGATCCTCTGGTCTGCGGTTTCAACCTCATTCTCCCCGATGTCGGCGAGGCGGAAGAAGTCCTGAGATGGGCGAAGCGCCTCCCCGGAATCCTCGGGGTACGAATCGACTTGGGCGACGGGCTGGAAACCCTATACGGGCCGCTCGATGAAGAAATCGAGATGGGGAGCGCGCTGACCTCGCCCGACCGCCCTGTGACGGGCGACCTAACACCGCGTTCCCCGTGATTGAGCCGCGCCTACGCACCGCCGTGTCCGCTCACACGAAATTCACGTTCGAAACGCAGGCGCCTTGGAACATAGCTTCCCCGAACGTCCCGCCGACCAGGCTCCCGTCCAAGAACCACAAGGCCCCGAACCGGTGCATCCCGGTCATCCCCTGATCGAACTCACTGACTAACAATTTGACTTTGATGTCGGTCTCCGGGAAGTACTGAGCATTCATGCTCGAAGCTTGTGGCACCCGGTCGACCCGGAATTCGAAGTAAGTCGTCGGCGCCATGAAGCCTCGCTTGTCCAACGCTGGCGTGTTCGTCGTCCACTCGGTCGTGAACCACCCGTGCGCGATGAAGAACGGTGTGTTTGCCGGGTACGTGAAGTCCTCGCCGCAGTGATCGATCATGTTGATCTGGACGTCGGCCCCGGTCGCCCAATAGCGGTTGCTGGCGGCCACCGGCTTCGCGAACGTGAAGACCATGACGGCGATGCAGACCACGGCTATCGCGATGATTCGCTTCGTCCCCTCACCTCCTCCCGCGCGACGGGCCCTGGGTACGTCTCGCGCCCCTCCTCGGCGGCCTTCCCCCCATCATGAGAGGGCGGCGGCCTGTTGGAGGTTCCCCTAGCCGAGCTCTATATTCGGACAAATGCGCCTCGATGTTGTCCATCATTCCATGGACGAGTCGCCAAATCGCACAAACACGAGATTGGCTTGCGTAGCCCAGGACTAGGTCGCGCGTTCGACGAGCATCTGGATCCTCGGGAGGCGCGCAGCGGTTCCCGAGTAGACCACGCAGAAACGCCTGCTTAGCCCTTGCGGGAGGCACCTTCAAATCGACCCGATGCGTGCCCCGCAAGACCGGAGCAGATGATGGACCGCCAAGCAATCGAGGAGAAGGAAACCGTCCGAATGGAGGCGTTCA
>VBLV01000296.1 GCA_005879045.1 Methanobacteriota archaeon
CAGGATGCCTCGCATTCTGAATGACTCCCAACGCTTTGGCGAAACGCGCACCGGCAGGACGAAAATGACCTAGGCTTCGGCGCAACTACGACCCGGTTGGCATTCGACCGGGCTCAGCTCGCCCGTTCGGATTCGGTCCGGGCTACCTCGCAATCACCGCGGGCTGGAGGTCATCGAGGACCTCCATGGCGAGGCGGATCGCGCTTTCGTACTTGCCAGCTTGTAGTGCATCCTTCGCAAGCTTCAGGGTGCTGCGCATCTCGCTGACGTTCCGGCCACTATCTCGGGCGCGCTTCCACGCCTCGATGGCCCGGGTCAATCGGTCCATCGCCTCCGCTCTCGTAAGCGCGGGTTTCGCTTCGGGTCAGGACTCGTCGGGGCGACAATCGGCATAGGAGGCGGGGGAGATTCCGCCGGGGCAGGGGGTTCGTCCGCCGGAGGCGGGCTAGGCCGTTCGCCCTCCCGCGGCCCGATGTCCGTCGCCTCGATGATCGTGGCGAGGTACCGCTGGGCCTCGAGGAGGCTTTCCTCCTTGGCCGCGAGTTCCTGGCGCTGTGCCGCGAGCCGGTCCGTCTCGTCCTTGAAGACCGACCCGAGGTGGACAAGCGAGTGGTGCAGCTCCGCGGACTCCTCTTGCCGCGCGTGCAGCTGCTCGCCGATCGTTCGAAGTTCCTGCTCGCGCGTCTCAAACGCAACGAGCCAGTCGCGCTGCAGCTTGACCACGTCCTCCTCGCGATCCACGATCGCCAGGAACTTCGCCTCGGCCTCCCGCATCCGTCCGATCATCTCCCGATCGAGGCGTTCCACGTTGCTTTCGGCCTCCCTCAGAGCCTTCTCACGTGCCGCTAAGTCGTTCGCCGCATCCTGGAATCGTGTCTGTTCGGCCGAGAGATTCTCCCGGTCGGCTCGGATCGTGGCGAGGTCTTGGTCCACGGACGCGCGAGCGGCTCGGAGATCCTCTCTCTCCCCCTCGATGGCTTGACGGTCGACCTCCAGCCGCGCTGCTCGCTTCTCCAGATCTTGCCGCTCCGAGTCGCGTTGCGCCTTGAGGCCACTGAGTTCCTTAGCACGGGCGTCGAGAGCCGCTTTCATTCCCTGCATCTTCGACGCGGACGCCCGGACGGCGTCGACCAAGAACGGTGGCGCTTGTTCGGTTGACATGTCGTATCCCCTTCGGCTGAACGTAACGACAACTTGTCGCCTCATCCGGTTATAAACGATTGGACCAAGAAATCGTCCGTGACAATAAAGGATCGAGCCCCGGGGGGGCATACGGGGTGGACCCTAGCGCTAGCCGCCACCCCGCCGGGAGCATCTTCCTTCGCTCCCTTCTTCCTGAGTGGCAGCCGCTCCAACTCGGGCATGCGCGGTGGCGGGGACTAGGCGGGCGGATGGGTTGGTTCCTTCGCTGGCAAAAGCGTCCACACGAACAAGTAAAGGCTGTAGGTAAGACCGACGAACGCAGGGAACGCGAAGAACCAGTAGTAGTCATTTCCCGTGGCCGCTGCAGCATACACAACGAAGACGAGTAGAAACCCCATAACCAGAGCCATCAAGACGTTCGTCGTGATCCAGCGCCCCTTCGACACGATGATGGTCACTCCCGCCAATAGATAATGGCCCTGAAGTTCGACGTCTCCGCTTCGCACGGTAACCGTCCTCCACAGGAACCGTCTCCGCTTCGTCAGTACATGTCGGATGCGCCATGAGTTGATGGCGCCGCAGGCGGGACAGGTGAGGTCGCTCGGAGGCAACGGCTGATGGCAGCCGATGCAGACGTCAGTCGGCGACGATGTTATCTCCAGTCCAACCCCTCCTCATGTACTCACGCAGCGACCCGTTGAGC
>VBLV01000293.1:0-1865 GCA_005879045.1 Methanobacteriota archaeon
AGCTCGCGAAAGACCGCTACAAGCAGGGATTCAAGGTCCGGACGCAGGAGTACATCCGCGGCCGCGGCACGCTCGCCGTCGTCGATGAGGAAATCTGCATGGGCTGCACGCACTGCTTCGACAACTGCGCGTTCGAATCGATCGGCATGGTGGACCGCAAGTTCGCGCTGCCGGAATATTCGTACACTTCGAGGAAGGCCATCATCATCGAGGAGAACTGCGTCGGCTGCGAGAAGTGCGCGATCGTCTGCCCGGTCGATGCGATCACGATGGTCACAAAGCACGGGTTCGAGGTGAAGGATGGACGCGTGGTGTCGACGACGCCCCCGCCACCGCCGGCTCCGAGACCAGTCGCTGTGGCTCCCGTAGCCGCCAAGCCCACCGCGCCTGCGCCGCCTCCGAAACCGGCCGCCCCCGTTCAGGAGGCGAAGCCCGCTGCCCCGCCGCCCACGGCTGAGGCGCCCTCGCCGAAGTCTCCCCCTCCGAAGCCCGAACCGAAAGCGGAAGAAGAGTTGGAGGAGGAGCCACCCGAGGAACCCTCCGAGGAAGAAGAAACACACGAGGGCGATGAGGCATGACGGACAGCGCCTCGCCTCCGGTGACACTGAAAGCGCGCAAGGCACCTCGGTTGACGTACAAGCAGGAGATCCAGACGATCAAGAACCTCCCTCGGACTCAGCGGTTGATCGTGATCATGAAGATCGCGGGCGTCTTCCTCGTCGCGATCGGACTCGAGGGGATTGTGACCGGGCAGTACCTGTTCACGTTCGTGTTCGTCCCGCTCGGTGTGTTCGTCTCGATGCTCCCGATCCGGATCAAGACAGGCGTCTGCATCGCATGCCGATCGCCCCTGGAACAGAACCAGGCGATCTGCCCGAAGTGCGGCGCACCGCAGATGTGACGTCTCAGGGCGAGACGAGCGGCTGGGCGACGTGCGCCGTGTCGATCGTCAGTTTCAGAGAGCGGAGGAAGGCCATCCGTCGCATGAAGTGGGCCTCCTCTTCCCAGAGATGAGCGAGCCGGGACGTGAACGCGGCTCCGGGTGTTTTCGCCGCGATCGCGCGCACGCCCTTCGAGAGGTCGTACACCTTCGATCGGTCCTTCGGGGCGGAGAAGAAGGGGAACGTCGACACGGTCCCCGTGGCGCGAAGGCTCGCATAGATGCCGGCCTTTGCGGCGTTCTGATCCCCGAACGCCCGGGTCTTCGCCACGAAGTCCCCGACGGACTTGGCGGGTAACCGGACCTCGCCGACGAAGAGCGAGCGGGTGACGGTGTCGGCCGCCTTCCGATAGGCGGCTGCCGGCACATCGAACGGATTCGGGACCTCTGTGTTCTTCGATGTGAAGCCGGCCATCGAGGCGTCGATTGCCTTTTCTTTCGCGGCCATTCCGGTCGCCGTCCCACCAACGGACACTTGCACCGTGAACGGGTCGGCAGCGGATGCAGGTCGGAGGATCTTCGAAGCGGCCGCGTCGGTCACGTGCACCCACGTCGGGGTCTGGCTCGCCCGGCTCAGCTTGTCCAGCGCGACCGCCCACTTCGACGCGTCGTCGTATGCGTACGTCAGCGTCTTGCGCGCCGCCGGCTTCGCCTCCAATCGCAAGGCCGCCGCGACCGGGATGAAGAACTCCGCCGCGAGCGGGACCGTCGCGTGGAGCAGGTCGTACGCGGTCCCGTTGTTCGCCACCTCTTCGAACCCAAGCCGCGCTCGGTGTCCGAACGGGGAGATCGTCCTCAAGGCATTCACGTGGGACGCGAACTCGCCGCGATACGAGGCGAACGGCGCGTCGCCGTACAATCCGTCCCCGATCGCGAAATCGAGGGGAACGGTGGGCACGAAGGGCACCAGATGGCCCTTGGCGAG
>VBLV01000293.1:1954-2327 GCA_005879045.1 Methanobacteriota archaeon
GCTCCGGGACGATCCAGTCGTATGTCAGGAGAGTCCGCGGCCGAACCACGGCCCCGAATTCGCGGGTGCGTCCGACTCCGAGCTGTGTCCGAAAGTAGTGGTAGTCCTCCGCGGAGAGTCCGAGGCTGACCGTGCTCTCCTCGCCGTTCAAGACCCGGACGAGTTTGCGGACCTCGCCGTCGTCTTTCACTTTCACCGTGACGGGCGGCCCGCGGCTCAGGTCGGCGATCAGATCTTTGGGGAGGACCCGGTCGTCCCGGACGAACAGCGCGCGGATGAGCGCCTCCCGGATCACTTCCGACAGCGCCGGAATCTGGACGGCCTTGTCAATGTAATGCCAGTCCCGGAGGAGGCCCACGCTATTCCTCCTTGG
>VBLV01000294.1 GCA_005879045.1 Methanobacteriota archaeon
TGAAGTAGGCCGCAATGCCGTAGTTCGCCTCGACGGGCGCGGGATCCTTGAACTTCAATCCGCGCGCCTCGAAGATCTCGAAGTCCTTGCGGCAATCGTTCGTCCGGAAAACGAAGTGATTGCCCCCGCTCCCGGCTTCGGGCGGCGCGCGAGGATCCAGCTTGTATTTGCCTTCGAAGAGGATCAGCTCGACGTCCGTCCCCTTGGGTGCGACGGTGAGCCATCGGGGGTTGCCAGGGTTCCGGTAGTCCGCCCGCTTCTCGAACCCGAGCACCTCGGTGTAGAACTTCAGGGCTTTCTCTTGGTCGCTCACGACGATCGGTACGTGCGTCAATTTCTCGATCATGGTTTCCGTCTCCGACACTGTATAACGAACTGGTTATTTAACGTTTGGCTTATTTTTGTCTCGTTCCGCGGCAGGTCTCAAACGCGTGCTCCTCTAGGTATCGTGTCCGTCGTCACGACTCCCGAAGGTTTTTTCCCGATTCCATCAATCGGGCGACCGTCGTACGGCAGGGTTGATGATGGCCAAGACACGTGACTGGCAAGGAATGAAGGACATGTCCGCGCGGCTCCTGAAGGAGCGCACCGGGGAGGGAGTGGAAACTTGGAATCGGCGCATCAAGCGAGAGCGTTTGGACGACGAGGAGTCGCTTCGGGTGTGGCTCACGAAGCAGGGCGTGACTGGCTACGCACAGTCGCTCCTGGTCATGGAGCGGTTCGGCTACCCGGATTTCCTCCTCGCGACGGCCGATGAGCTCATTGACGGACAGTACGCGGGCCGGGCGCAGCTCCGGCCGATCTTCGACGCGCTCATCGACGCTGCGGCGGGTCTCGGCCAGGTCACAATCCAGGCGCGCAAGACCTATGTCTCACTCGTCTCTCCTCGCCGGACGTTCGCCCGGATTCAAGCGACGACGAAGAACCGCGTCGATCTCGGTCTGCGGTTGGAAGGGCGGAAGCCCAAGGGGCGCCTCCAGCCCTCGAAGATTCGGGAGACCATGCAGGTTCAAATTGGACTCACGGCACCTGATGAGGTGGATTCAGAGGTGCTCGGTTGGCTGCAACAAGCGTATGACGAGAACCGCTGACAGAGCACCCGATCAATCCGTGAGGACGAATTCGTTCCCGTCCGGGTCCGCGATCGTCGCGTTCCAATTCCCCCACGGTTTCTTCTCTGGGCGGTCCGTGACGGTCCCGCCCTTTCGCTCGATTACGCGTGCGGCTCGCTTCACGTCCTCGACGGAGAAGTAGATTCCGGACACGGTGCCAGCGGAGCGCCCGAGCTCGCCCTTCCCTTGAACGTGCATCGAGAGCGGCGGGCCCCGCGGAATTCGGAACGAGGCGGACTCTCCCTCTTCGTCGTACCAGATCTCGCTCAGACCAAGCACGTCATGATAGAAAGTGCGGGCTTTCTTGATGTCGCGGACATGCACCCAGATCGAGTTGATCTTTCGAATCGGCGAGACGGGCATCGACACACCTCTCACCTCGAACCGCGAAGGGTTTGAAAGATTGTTCGGCGCCCCCGACCCTCAGTCCGTCTCAACCTTCGGATGCCGGTTGCGGCGTCTCGAGATAGGACTTCAGCAAGTCGAGCGCCTGCTGCCACATGGCACCCCAATCCCCCGCCACCGTTTCGGGCGAGTGGTGGGTAACGTGCACGGCGGTCTGCGGCCCTTTCGGATACAGCTCGTACGCCACCGTGGTCACCACGGATCGATCCTCTTTCGAGAGCGGCCACGCAAAGGAGAGCTTCCGGGGACCCTCGATCGTCGTGATCGTCGCCTCGAGTCGTCGATTCGGAAGGGTCGCTTCGTACACCCCGCCGATCTGGGCATCGACGCGGACGTCGTCTCCCCACCACTCGACCAGCCGTTCCGCATTCGTGAGCGCCTCGAACACCTGCGCGGGAATTGCATTGATCGTGGTCCGGGCATCTCCCAAGACGACGGCATGCGGCGGCGCGGGCTTGGCCATTGAAGATGCCTCCTACAAAACGGTGTTTGGAAGTGGCGACCGTCTTCAGGCGTGGTAGGCGGACGTGGCGCATAAGCGTGCCGAAAGTCCTTCGAGCTCTGAACCCTTGCTCATCGGACGATTTCCTCGACCTCGCGGAACCATGGTTTCGCCGTGCCGACCTTGGCTCGTTTCTGCCACGCCCGCCCCTTTGGGACGGACTGGAGCGCGGCCTCGAGCTTTCCGATCCGACTCTCGATCCGTTCAGCGAAATCCGCGGGGACTTTTCCTTCCGCAACGAAGTTCCCCAGCAACTGTCTCGACTTCGCGAGGTCCACGAGGTCCTTCCGTCCGATTCGGTGGATCTGCAGCTTCTCGAGGACCATGTCCGTGAGGGAAATCGTCGGAGAGTCGAGTTCCAGCCGTCCGTTGCTGGGTTTCTTTCCGAACAGGACGTCATGGCTGAATTCCAGCCGGTCGAGGAAGATGTCGACGTGGAACCGATTCTGGGCCTCGTAGTACACGAGCCGTCGGTCGCCGAAGAACCCGTTGATCATGTCGTCCGGCTTGAACCCGAGGCTCTCGAACACGCGGCTGATCGACCGGCCCTGACTCGCGTATCCCATCAGGTCGAGATCCGTGAAGAGGGGCGTGCCTTCGCTGATGCGTCCCACGCGGTGCAGGACCGAGATGGACTCAGGCACGTGCAGCGAGTGTGCGTAAATGCCGAGGGAACCCAGGATTCGCAACGACGTCCCTTGGGCTTGGGCCGCGTCGACGATTGCCCGCGCCGCGCGGAGGAAATCGGCTTCTCCGAGAGCCACGAAGGACGGTTCGTTTGGCATGGTCGCACGAGGGTGAGGCCGGCGGCCTCCGTGGCCGAACCAACGGCGGATGTGGGAGGCTCGCCGCAGCCAACGCAGTTCGCGCGAATCCCTAAGTCCGTATAAGGATGCGCACGTAGCGTCCCTGACGAATCGAAATGTGCGTGGCAAAAGCTTGATGACCGGATGACCGGTTACCGGCCGCGGGGCGGGGGTCGAGAGCCCGTGGGCGAAGTCGACGTTTTTGCGAGACCGGGGCAGCAGGCGACCGCGCAAGTCCAAGTGTTTACGCGACGGGCCTCGGGACTCGTCCGGGTGATGTCACCGTATTCGGCGTTCGCGTACAACATCCTGAACATCGGGATCATTTTCCCCTGGGTGTACATCACGACGATCATCCTCTTTCCCGGGGCCAGCATCTGGCTGGGGATCTTTATCACCGGTGTTTTCACCGGGTTCCTGGCCGTCGTGTACGCCGGACTAGCTTCCGCGATGCCCCGGACGGGCGGCGATTATGTGTTCCAGAGTCGGACGCTGCGTCCAT
>VBLV01000125.1 GCA_005879045.1 Methanobacteriota archaeon
CTGAGATGGCCGGGAGGTTCGGGACAGCCACGGGATCAGTCATAAAGGTCGCGACCCCCACAATGACCATCATCGCGCCAAGGGAAAGATGCGCGAGCCCCCATCCTCCGCCCAGCTTGTCAGTATCTTTCTTTTCGATTCCGATGGTGTTGAACACAACCATCAGGCAATTCACTGAAAATCCGATGAGACCCAGGCCCACGATATCTGTTGAGACCACCAATTGCCTCTCCCCCTCGCGGGGGTATCGACGTTCGTTTTTAAACCATTGTCTCTCGCCGCGCTGACGTCGTCTTCGACCGGTCGTCGTACCACAATCAACATCTAGCACGGCGGTTTAGACCGTCTCGGCGAACCGGAATGCGTATGGGACCGACGCGAGCCTTGAGTCAGACGTTCCGCCTTCTTCTGTGAGGTGTCGGGTGAGGATTCGCATTGGAGTGCTGGTCGCCCTATCCCTTGCCGCCGCGACTCTGGCGGCTCCCCGTGTCGCGGCGAACGGCACGGGATCTGGAATCCTGACCGGCCAGGGGACTTTCGTCCTCACTCCGAGCGGATCGCTGAACTACACCCTTCATGCCTACTTAGCGGACATGGGGTTCCCAGTTCGCCAAGGTGACACCTTGGTCTATACGTGGAGTGTCAACAACGGGTCCGGCCCTCCGGTGTACTTCGAGATTCACGGCCATCCCCCGGGACGATACGACGTATTCTTCAACACGACCTCGAGCTCGGTGAGCGGGGCCTGGACCGCTCCGGTCCAAGAGCCGTACATGGTCTACTGGAGGAATGATCAAACCGTACCGTACGCGTGAATGTCACGTTCGCCTTCAATCTCGTGCAAGCCCAGTCGGACGTCTGGCCTTTATATCTCACGCCCCTAGGAGTTGCTCTCGTGGCCCTTGCGGGCGTGTTCCTCAAGTTCAGGGAGAGGCGGACCCGTCCTCCCGAGTGACCGAATCTCCGCGGTAGTTGGCCCACAATCCCTGCGAAACGGGCTGACGGAAATCCTTATGACCTGACGAAGAGTTGCCGTGGCGGGCATGTCAGAGGTTGGCATGCGGAGCGGCGGGAGGGTCTGAATATGGCGATGGCGACGTCAACGGGAAAGCCGGTCTTCAGCATTGCGGATGAAGGGAGGGCGCTTCGAAACCTCATGTGGATGTGGTGGATCACAGCGGTCACGTACAACGCGGTTGCGATCCCAGTAATTTGGGATCCGGCGCAACACTCGTTCTTGGTCCGTGACTCGACGTGGACGCCGCCGCACCTCATGATCTTTGGGCCGTTCTTCGCCCTGATGATGTTCGAAGCGATCGTGTTCCAATTTTATGCGTTGAAGAAAGCGCAACCGTACATCCGCGGGGACATCCCGATCACCCTGTGGGTCTTCCCGATTACGGTGTTCGGTTTCACCCTCGGCTCGATGCTCACGAACGAGATCGGTCACATCTTCCTGTTCCGGGAAGAGTTTTTCTCGATGCCGACTCATTGGAATTTCGTCTTGACGTTCATGTTCATCTATGCCGTGGGAGTGCCTGAGGTCGTCCGGGTCTTGTCCCGGCTCGGCCAGCTAGAGGCGAAGGCGAAGCAACTCGTTGCGACGTCGGTTCCGGCTCCCACTGCCGTCGCGGTCCGTGGAGGACGTCCAGCCGCCGCGCGAAGGTAGGAGGGAGGCCCATGGCCACAGCTACTGAAGAGGTCGCAGCAGCGAAGCCGTTCTTCACCACGCGGGTGATCACGTTCATCGCCTTCACGGCGACCCTGATCTTCTCGCAGAACATGCTCTCCGTGAGTTCGCAGATCGGCGTCGGCGACTGGGAGTTCTGGCTCGACTGGAAAGACTATGCGTGGGCCCCGTTCGTCTATACGTGGCTCGTCGCGGTCCACTTCCCGGTCTATTCGTACGTGTTCAACAAGTTCTTCAAGGTCTACTTCGGCGCGACGCTCGTCCTCATGTTCTTCTTCTTGCAGCGGAACCTGATGATCCAGCTGTTCTACGTGGGGATGAACAACTATCCGTTCAACTTCGTGCAACTGCCGTCGTACTTGCTCCCGGCCATGGCCACGGACTTCACCCTGGTCCTGTTCGGCCTCCGCAAGCACATGGGGTTGTACGTCCTGATCTCGTGCTTCCTGGCAGGCGTCCTCGTCGTTCCGGGCCACTTCTTGTTCCTGAACGTGCCGTTCCTGCTGACGAACGTGGTCTATCCCGATCCGCTGAACACGGCGACGAACCACGTGATGCCCATGTGGAGCGTGATCCGGATGGTCATCCCGAAGGCGCCGATCCCTGCGTATATCGCGGAGCAGTTCACGTGGCCCTTGCCGTATCGGTCGTTCTATGATCCGTACATCATCATGACGGGTTTCATGGGAATCATGGGCGTGGTGTGGTCTGGATTTACGTATATCTTCCTCAAGGCCATTTTCTACGCCATAGGAAAAACGACCAAACACTTCGTCGAACCGGCGGGGGCGTGACGCCATGGTCCTTCCGATCGCCCTGGCGTTCCCGGACGTGTGGTACGATACGGGCGTGAACGCCGTCGTCGGGACAGCCTCGTGGGTCATCGCCGGCCTGGCGACCGCCTACTTCGTGCTGAGGTGGCTCAAGAACTCGGAGAAGTTCTACGCGCAGCTCGAGGGACGCGGTCGCATGGGGAGGTGAGCGAGATGAAACACTCATCGATCGCCCTCGCCCTCGTGGCCGGCCTGCTCTTGACCGGCGTGCTCGTGCTCGCGACCGGCGCACGGGCCCACGAGCAAGAGACATCCGTCGACTGGGAGGTTGCGTACGCGAACCTTCGGGTCCTCGGACCGCCCGTGTACACCCGCTCGACGAGCTTGCCCGCGACCTGCACGGGCGGAACACCGGGGGTGATTAGCGGCGTCGGCGGCGCCTATCCCACGATCACGCTGTCGACGGGCGACTACCTCTGCATCACGTGGAGCTTCCGATACATCGGTGGCGGCGCCGTGCGTGGAGACCTTTTCTGGATCACCCGCCTCGGCCTCGACTTTGGGACGGTGGGTCGCTACATTAACGGCGGGTGGATCGGCGCGTCGTCGTTCCCGATGATACCGAACACACAGTACAACGCGACGTTGGTCATCCGCTCGATCCAGCCGACGTTCCGTCACCTGCACGTGGGAGTCTCAGTGCAAAACGTTGGGAACATCCCTGCGGCCCCGACGACCCTGCCAATCCCGACCGGCGGTCCCGTGTTGTACGGACTCTTCACCGATGCGAGCGGAGCGGTCGTTGAACCGCTCCAAGGCGTGACCGTGCCGCCATTCGGCAACCTCCAGCTAATCGCACCCTGGCCTTGGGCCGTCGCGAGCACGATCGGGCAGATCCTGATCGGGTTCGCGTTCATCGGGATCATGTGGTGGTACGCCAGATATGAGAGCAAGCGGGGGGCGCGAGCATGACCCGCGAAGAGATGAACCTGCTTCCGCTCGGGTTCCTCGGTTGGCTCCTGTGCGTCACGGGTGCCGTGATTGCGAGCCTGCCGCAGTGGTTCGTCGTGCAGGTCGGCCGGGGAGCGACCGCCGCCTCGGCGGCGATCGAGGCGGAGATCATCGGGCTTCCGATCCTCTTCGTCGGGTCGCTATTGCTCATCATCGCGTGGCTTCCGGAGAGGACTCGCCGGTATCCAGAGATCCTCGAAACGACGATGACGCCGATTCCGAAGTACTACCTCGAGGAGGCGGGGAAGGAGGCCTAGGCGGCTCTTCCCGAATCCGGGCCTCTGAAACAATGACCTCTCCGCCGCCAACGCCGGGCCAGCGACCGCCTTCGGCATTGAACAAGAGGATCATCGCCGCGATGGCGGCGATCGTCTCCTTGATCATCGTCGGGTTGTACCAGTTCGACCAGGTCGCGGCCAGCATCTACGCCTATTTTTACGGTCGTCTTCCATTCATCTCGAGTTCTCCCGTGCCTTCGGGCCTCTGGACCAAGGCACTTCTGAATATCCTTCTCGTCGGCCTCTTCCTCGCCCTCTCCCCGGTCCGACTCAAGGAGTCCTGGAAGGCCCACGGTGCCTACATGGGCTTCATGATCTCCCTCTTCTCCGAGATGTACGGCTTCCCTCTGACGATCTATCTCCTCTCGGGCGCCGCACCGAATTCCCCCCTGTTCGTGGGCTATGTGTGGGGCGTCGGCCAACTGGTCGGATCCCCGATCGTCATCGCGGGTCTCCTCTTGATCTACAAGGGCTGGAAGGAAATTGTGTTCCAACGGGGAGACGTCCTCGTCACGGACGGGATCTACACGGTCGTGCGGCATCCTCAATACTTGGGCTTCATGCTGGTGACGCTGGGTCAGTTCGTGGTTTGGCCGACGATTGCCACCGCGATCCTGTGGCCCTTGCTTGCGGTGCTCTACTATCGGCAGGCGAAGCGGGAAGAGGCCATCCTCTTCGAAAAATTCGGGGACCGTTTCCGGGAGTACGCGAGCAAGACGCCGATGTTCTTCCCGAAGATCCCTCTGCGCCGCGGCCCAAAACCGGTATCGCCATAGGACGACGGCGGATGGCTCAGGGGATGACGACGCCTCGGCCTTCGAGGGTCCCTTTCTTGAGCTGGTCGAGGATGTCGTTGACTTCGTCGAGCTTGCCTTTCTGCGTGATCACGCGAACTTTTCCTTGACGGGTCAGCTCCATCAGCTCCCGGAGCTCGTCCCAATTGCCCACGAGGCTCCCGAGGACGGAGAATTCGGAGAAGATCACATCGATGGCTTTCACGCTCAGCGTCCCGCCATAGCCGACGATGATCAAGGTCCCACCCTTGTGAAGCATCTTCATCCCGTTCGCAAGGGTCAGGTCGTTCCCCACGAGGTCGATCACGACGTCGGCGCCGCGATTCCCGGTGATGTCCATGACCTGCTTCACCGGATCTCGGCGGGCGTCGATCACCCGATGCGCTCCCATTTTTTCCGCGAGCCGAAGCTTGCTTTCGGCGACGTCGGCGGCGATAATCACGGCGTTGGTCATGCAGCGTAGCAGTTGAAGCGCGATGTGACCGAGACCGCCGACGCCCATGACCACGACGTTGCTCCCGCTCGTCGTCCGGCTCGCGGCCTTCTTGACTGCCCGAATGGCGGTGAGGCCGGCATCGGCCAGCGGGGCGACATCGTCCGGCGCGAGGTCGTGGATTCGCACCAACGACCGCTCGGAAGTGCGAAGAACTTCCGCAAAGCCGCCGTCGGCGGTAATCCCGGGGAACACGAGGTTCTCGCAATGCATGTCCTCTCCGATTCGGCATGGTCGGCATGTACCGTCCGTGATGACCGGATGCACGATGACCTTCTCGCCCTTCTTGAAAGAGGTTACGGCGTCGCCGACCTCCTGGACCACGCCGGCGTTTTCGTGGCCCAAGGTGTACGGCAAGTTCACCTGGACCTTCTCCCGCCAAACGCCTTCCACGATATGTAAATCGGTGTGGCATACGCCCGCGCCCGTGACCCGAACCAAGACCTCGCTCGGATTCTTGATTCGCGGGGCGTCGACATCAACGATTTTGAGAGGCTTGTCGTACGAGAAAAGCCGAGCCGCCTTCATGCTACATCGTATCGCGCGCACTCTATTTGGCCCTTGCTGAGAGCCCAGTCGCGGGACGCAAACGGCATCAGATTCGAATCCGGACGGACCCGTTTGCGGGACGATCGACGGACGGCTCCGGGACCACGTTAAATACCGTGGCGCGATTCCCCCGCAGGCGGTGGAGCCGGTGCGGAGACAAAGAGTTCGGTTGGCGAGAATTGCGGCTGTGGTGTCCGTCGCGATCTTCGTGATCTTCGTCTTTTCCTCCTCGCGGAGTTTCGCCGCAACGAGCCATGACGTAGACGTCGGTGGCGTGACGGTGGGAGCCCCGCTGGCGCCCGGAGGCGTCGTCTGGTTCAACGGCTACACCCCCGGAACGATCGTGATCACCGTCGGTGACACCATCACCTGGCATTTGACCGGAGGCCTTCACACGGTGACCTCAACCGGGACGATGTCGAACGGCAGCTTCGCCTACGACTCAAGTCCTGCCTTCACCCCGGCCGGGGCACTGGCCGACATGGGACCGGGGAAACTCCTCTCTCCAGGTTCCGTGTTCGAACTCGATACGGGCACCTTGGCCACCGGAACGTACCACTACTTCTGCAAGATCCATCCGGGAATGGCCGGCAACCTGACTGTCACCGCCGGGCTTTCGACGGTGACCGTCACTGCGACCGCCGGGTGGGGAGACTCGGTGTACGCGGTGCAAGCCTTCGCCCCGGAGAACCTGACCGTTGTTCAGGGAACGACCGTCCAATGGAGGCTCGCAAATCCGACCGAGCCGCACACGATCACGGGACCCGTTTCGGGAGGCCCCCCCGCGTGGGATTCGAGCCCGAACTTCAACCCGCCTGGTCCTCCGCCTGTCATGCCAATTGTTCCCGGCCCCACCTTCTCGCACACGTTCCCCACCGCCGGGACGTTCACGTACTTCTGCAAGGTCCACGCCTATGACATCGGTGGATCCTGGGCCGGGATGGTTGGCACGGTGATCGTCGAGCCATCCGCGGCCGACGCACTGAACACTCTCTCGGCGGTGAGCTACGCGGCGCTCGCCGTCGCCGTGGTGGCCCTCCTCGTCGGAATCTACTCCGTAGTTCGGAAGCGCAAGCCCTAAGGCGTCCCCCGGTCCTCCGAGGTCGTATCGGTCACCAGGCCTGGCGATGATTGGAACTTCGAGTACACAGCTTCCGCGGGTGACCCGCCAGGACGGCGAGACGTTGGTCGTGCTCGCCCCCGGATGCGTCGAGGAGGTCGCCCCCCAACTCGGCCGACTCGGGCGGACGCGAGCGTACGTCGTCACGGGCTCGAGCCTCGCCTTCGGACGCGTCGGGCAGACGGTCCGCAACGCACTCGGGCCGATCATGGTCGGAATGTTCACGGGGACGCGCCCGCACGTTCCGGTCGAGACCGCGGAGCAGGTCGCGAACGAAGCGCACTCGCTGAACGCGGACGTGCTCATCGGTCTGGGCGGAGGGAGTCCGATCGGGACCGCGAAGGCGGCCGTCGCCCGCTTGGCGGGAGGAACCACGGCGGGCGATGCTCGTTGGTTGGTCGCGGCGATCCCGACCACGTACTCTGGATCGGAAGTCACACCCGTCTTCGGTACGACCGATGTCGTCCACGGTCGCAAGGAGGTCGTCCGGAATCCCGGAATCCGGCCCCGATTGGTGCTCTACGATCCTGAGCTGGCGATCGACACCCCACCCGATCTGACCGCGGGCACCGGAATCAACGCCCTCGCCCATTGTGTCGAGGGCCTGTACTCGAACGACGGAGGTGACGAAGAGCGGGCCATGGCCTCCCGAGCGGCGACCCTGCTCGTCGAGCATCTGCCAAAGGCTTTCGCACGACCGGACGACCTCACGCACCGCTACCATCTGTTCGAGGCGTCGATGCTGGCGGGGTTGGTGCTCACCCGGGCGGGAATGGGAGTCCACCACGGCCTCTGCCATGTACTCGGCGGGCGGTACAGTGCACCGCACGGAGTGTTGAACGCGATCATCCTCCCGCACGCGATGCGGTTCAATCTCCCGATCGCTGGACCCGCCTACTCGCAGTTGGCCCCCGTGTTCGGGTTGAGGCCTACCGATTCACCGAAGACGGGAGAAGCGGTTTGCCGTGCCATGACGGACTTCATTCGTCAGTTCCGGCTACCTTACCGGCTCCGGGAACTCGGGATCCCGAAG
>VBLV01000126.1 GCA_005879045.1 Methanobacteriota archaeon
TTCGTGGACGATAAGGCTTCGTTCGTCTACGGCGACAAGAGCCTCGCGCTCCTGGCGAAGGCGGCGATTCAAGGACGCGGCGGGACCGTCGTCACGCCCGTGAGCACGTCGAGCCTCATCGACGATGTCATGCGCGCCGCGGGAGGGCGCGTCGTACGGACCCGCGTCGGTTCGCCGATCGTCGCGCGGACGATGTTCGAGACCGGGGCCGCGTTTGGCGGCGAGGAGAACGGCGGCGTCATCTTCCCCGACCACCAGTTCTGCCGGGACGGCGCCATGTCGGCGGCGAAGATACTCGAGCTCCTCGCCCATGAAGGCAAGAGGCTGTCCGCTCTCGTCGCGGCGCTCCCGCAATACCACCTCAAGAAAGCGAACGTGTCCGTGCCGGTCGAGCGGCGCGACGCAGTCCTCGCGTCCCTCGTCGAACTCACGAAAGGTCGAAAGGTCGACACGACGGACGGCGTGAAGATCGTCGAGGCGGACGGCGCGGTCCTCGTGCGGCCCTCGGGCACGGAGCCGATTTTCCGGGTGTACGCCGAAGGCCGGACCCCGGAGCGCGCGGACGCGCTTGCGGCAGAGGGCGTCGACCTCATCAAGAAGGCGCTAGGCCGTCGGTAGTGGCCCGGCCGCGATCAGGATGACGTACGCCGCGATCGCGCCGGTGGTTGTCGAGACCAGGTTCACGGTCTTCTTGCTCACCAGGCCCCGACGTTCCAGGGTCGCTCCGAGCACGCTGTCAAGTTGACAGCCGAGGAACCCGATCGCAATCGGAATGAGCACGTATACCGGCGAGGACGGCATCGTCGGGACGAGGTTCCACATCCGCGCGAGGTTCGAGAGGACGAACCAGCCGACGATCGAGGTGTAGACGGCAGCCCCGATTGCGCACAGCTGGCCCAAGGGCGACACGCCGCCATCGGTCCCGGGCGGAACCGGCTGACCGTTCGTGATGAGGACGGTGCGCCGCGAGAGCACCCCGATTTCGCTCGCCAGCGTATCCGCGCCGGCGACCGCGAGGGCCGAGAGGAAGATGATGCCGCTGAGGATCTTCGGGAACCCGGCGGGCATCGTGAGGGAGATGGCGGCGACGGCCATCGGAGCGAATCCGTTTGCGAGCACGTTCGTCGACTTGCGCTCGCCGCGGACCCCCTCCTGCACTCCCAACGCCTCCTTGAGGGCGAAGCGATAGCGGGTCGCGAGGAAACTGGAGAGGAGGAAAAACAACAGGAGGAAGAGCCACGTCACGTCACCGAAGATCCCGATGACCATGCCGACCACGAAGGCGGCCAGGCTGCCGTCCCACGTCAGGACGTCCCTCCGGTACGCGAGGGCGCTCAGGGCCCCGGTCAACACCGTGCTGACGAGGACCGAGGACACGAAATCCAACGGCATTGGCGCGGGCAAATCGAGGTCCGGTTATAGCCTTTCCGACTCGATTCTCGGAGTGCGCCTACCAGGAGTCGAGAGACCGTTGTTTTTGTTCCGATCGCGCGCTTCCGAATTTCTCCAACGCTGCGTTGATTCGGTCGACCGAGAAGTCGTGTTCGTCGCAGAGCATGCGCCGGACGCCGTCGGCATCCGGATCGCGGAATCGGAGTTCGACATTCGGAAGGACGTTCGGCTTCAGGAAGATCTCGCGGACCTCGTCCTTCGATTCGATCTCGACGCCGAGCTCCTCGAGCGCCGGCTCCAGCGAGCCGTGTTTCTTGATCAGCGCGAGCGCCTTCTTCGGCCCGATTCCTTTCACGCCCTCGTTGAAGTCCGTCCCGATCAGCAAGCCCATGTCGACGAGCTGTTCGCGCGTGATGCCCAGGTTCGACAGGGTGGCCTCGAGGGAGATCTCCTCCGGTTGAACGTCCACGTACACCTCCTTGCGAGGCAGCTTCCGACGACCGCTGATGGCCAGGTTCTTCACGAGGCGCGGCGACCCGAACAAGAGGGAGTCGAAATCCTGCGAGGCCGCCGCATGTGCCACCCCGCTCTTGGCCATCGCGCTCGCTTGCGCCTCCCCTTCCGCGGGCGCTTGGATCCACGGGATCCCGAGTAACTCCAGGAGTCGCTTCGACTGGTCGACCATCTCCTCCGTGAGCCGCGAGGTCTGCATTGCCTTCGTCCGCGCCGTCGCGAGATCGCCGACTTCCACCGCCTCCCGCCATTCCCGCTCCGCGCGGCGCTTGATCTCGCTACGGGCCTGGATGGTACGCGCCTTGAGCCGCGGGGGTTCTCCGTCGAAGACGAACGCGGGCTGGATTCCCGCCGCGACGAAGTTCGAGACGCGGTAGATGATCCCGGACAGGTGGGACGTCACCCGGCCCTGGTGATCCATCAGCGGGGTGCCGTCCGGCTGGCGGATGATCGCGAGGAACTGGTAGAGCGTGTTGAAGGCATCGATCGCGAGGACTTTGCCCGAGAAGTCCTCCAGCGTCCGCGGTTCGGAGATGACGATGTCCGCGAGGTTGATGCCCATCCGCTCGGCAGAAGGCGAGGGATTCTAAATCTTTGCTGGGTCGAGGCCCGAGGGGGACCCGTGCGTAGCGGTCTGGCGAGGAGCAAGGATCCCGCATTGTCGCGATAAAGCCCATGCGGCATCCAGAGCGGGCGTCGCCGATCCCCACCAGGCGCGCTTCGGGCGCGCTTGGCTCACGGCCTTTGACATGAACTGTTTCATTCCCAACACATCCGAATCGCCAGTTTATCATGCGATCGATTCTCTCCCCGGCGGCATGTTGCGGATGGGAACGACGCCCACGATTGCATTCCTCGTCCTCGCCGTGGCGAGCCTGGTGGCCATGCCTCACGCCTCGGCCGCGGTGACCGTACGCGACCTCGGGACACTCCCCGGCTACACCTGGAGCGAGGCGCTCGGGATCAACGCGGCGGGACAGATCGTCGGGACAAGCGGCGATATGGAATCCCAGTCGCGTCCGTTCCTATGGGACGACGGCGTCATGACGAACCTCGGGACGCTCGGCGGTACCCGCGGCACCGCACATGATATCAGCAATACGGGTCTCATCGTCGGCGAGAGCGAGGATGCCACCCACACGATGCACGCGTTCGTGTGGGAGAGCGGAGCGATGACGGACCTCGGCCCCGGCGTCGCCTTTGCGGTCAACGATGCGGGGCAAGCCGTCGGCTGCGGATACCCGACCTCTCCCTCGCCACCCTGTCACGCCGTCCTGTGGCAAGCTGGCCAGATGACGGACCTCGGCACCCTCGTCGCCTTTGCGGTCAACGATGCGGGGCAAGCCGTCGGCTGCGGATACCCGACCTCTCCCTCGCCACCCTGTCACGCCGTCCTGTGGCAAGCTGGCCAGATGACGGACCTCGGCACCCTCGGTGGCCGTTCCGGCTCCGCGTATGGCATCAACAGTGCGGGCCAGATCGTGGGCAGCAGTCTCGCGCCGGACGGTTTCATGCACGCGTTCCTATGGCACGACGGAACGATGACCGACCTCGGCGGTCTTCCCGGGTACCAGTTCAGCGTCGCGTGGGACATCAACCGTGCGGGCCAGGTCGTCGGCAGCAGCTACGGCAACGACGGCACCACGCATGCGGTCCTCTGGGCGAACGGCGCAGTCCAGGACCTCGGGAACTTGGGCGGTCGGGCTGCGACCGCGTTCGCCATCAACGATGGCGGTCAGGTCGTTGGGATCAGCTTCTCCGCCGACGGTCAATCGCGCCCGTTCCTGTGGCAGGATGGCGTGATGACGGTACTCCCGACCCCGGGCGATGCCGGAGGCCCGGCCTCCGACATCAACGAGGCCCGTCAGGTGGTCGGCGGCCGATACCTCTACGCACCCGGCGCGACGGCCGAGGGACCGCCGGCGGGCACGGCGTTCTCTGTTGCCGCCATCGGGCTGGGCGTGGCGACCTTCGCGTTCTATCAAGCGCGCCGGAACTTCCGACCGCGCAAGAGCCCAAACCGAAGGTGATGCCCAAACCGAATCCTCCCTCGGTGCCCGGTCGGGCGACGTCCGGGATCTGCACGCGAACGGACCCCAGACGGCGCCCACTCTTTCGCTGATCGTCCACCGCCGCCCGCGGGCCTCTACATCTCTGCGGCCCGCACGCCGAGCAGGAACGTCTCCTCTCCCAGCCCCGCCTCGATGACGTACGCGTTTGCGTCCGGCTGCGCGACGAACTGTAGGTCGAGGGCGTTCGAGTCCCGCAGGATCATGTCCTTCCACGGTTGCAGCATCGCCCGGAACGGCTTGCCGGCGACGAGTTCGATCTCGACGATTCGGTCGTCGGGAAGACGCATGTCCTTCCGAGCCTCGCGCACCAAGTTAGCGATTTCCTTCGCGTACCCTTCCGCGATGAGCTCCTTCGACATGCGCGTATCAAGGTAGACGACGCCGCCCTCGAACGGCTCTTCGACGACGTACTCCGGGATGGACTCGACGAAGGAGACCATCGTCGGGTCGATGCGGACTTTCTGGCCCTCGATTCCGACGGAGTACTCGCCTCGGTCCAGGCCGGCCTTGATTTTCCATGCGTCCTGGGACCGCAGCAGGATTTCGATCTTCTTGGCCCAGAGCTTGTACGAGGCGCTGACCGAGTTCATGTGGACCTGGACGTCGATCTTCATGCCCCGCCACATGTCGTTTGGCGACACGAGGTCGAGTTCTTTCGCTCCGCTCTGTCCCACGATGACCTTGCGGAACGCGCTCACGGCGTCGTAGCCGACCTGGTCCACGGTCTTGATCGCGATTCGAGAGACGGGCCAGTATCGTTCGAGCCCCGCGCGATGCTTCGCCTGGAAGGCGGCCTCGAGCGTGAGCCGCAGGAATTCGACGTACGCGTTCACCTGCTCGTCCGAGATCTGGAGGGTGCCGGCTTCTTTCGACGCGATGATTGTCTGCCGGATCTGGCGGGAGATCTCCTCGGTCGGGCCGACGGTCGCCTCCGAGACCTGACGGAGGACCGCCACCCCCTGCCCGTAGCCTTCGCGCTCGATCGATTTCCGCGCCCACGCCATGAAGTCGGGCTGTCCGTCCCCCGCGGCGAGGAGCCCGCGTTCGACGAGCATCGGGATCTTGCTGACGAGGCTGTCTTCGAGCGGACCGAGCGACACGCCGGCGACATCCGTCGCGAAGAGGATCTTGCGGACCGCATCCCGGATGCCCGGGAGCTCCGCCGGGTCTCCCGACCACTCCTCCAGCCGCGGCCCGTACGAATCGTGGATGTCTTTGAGGACTTGCATGACGTACAGCGGGAGGATCGCCGGTTCCTTCCCTCGCAAGGCGACGGCCAGGAACGCCTGGGGGCCGCGGGCCGCGAGGACCGTCGTCCCGCCGAACGTGGCGGTCTGGATGCTCTTTCCGCCGTTCGGGAACGCGCGGTTCACGAACTCCTTGACCTTCGCCTCCAGGTTCGCCCCGCGGGACGCCTCTTCGGGAGGCAGGAAGGTTCGGCTCTCATGGCAGACCAGGGCGCCCGTCGAATGGAACAGGAGGCCGTCGTCGACAAGGTAGCCGCTCTCGGATTCGACGCGGACGACGGCCGTGTCGGTCGTCTGATGCTTCCCGTCGTCGAGGGGCCTCGTGTAGTGGACCTCGAAGTCGAAGTCCATCGTGCCGGCCTCCTTCGGCTTGAGCCCGAACTCGAGGGACACTTTCTGGTTCGGCTCGATCTTCTCGATTGTCCGGAGTCCTTGGACTTCGACGGGCCCGCTGACGATCGGCGTCACATGCTCGGCGGGCCAGTTTCCCTTGTTCGTGATATTCATCTCAAACCGGTTCCAGCGGTTCGCCTGCAACCCGGCGTTCGTCGTCTCGAGGAAGAGCCGCGGATTTCGGTCTTTCAGGAGTCCTTCGACCTTCGCTTTCGCGGTCGCCTCGGCCCGGTCGATCAAGGATTCGGCCCCCTTCAGGTCCTCGAGGCGCATCGCGTCATCCGCCTTCTCGAGGAGCGCCTCGACGTCGGAGAGGTCCGCGTGGACGGCCGTCGCCTGGGCGACTGTGACCCGGATCCGATCCATGTCCGACCGCACCTTCTCGAGGACCGTCCGCCGGCGTTGGCGTGCGAGCGATTCTTTCGCCCGCCGCAGGTACTCGTCCATCTGCCGCGGGTTCTTCTTCTGGATCGCGCCCTCGATCTTCGTGAGGTACGACTCCGCCTCTCGGACGTCCAGGTTCTGGCTCTTCGCGATCGAGATGTCGTTGATCAGCGACGCCAGCTCCACCTCGACCTTCTTCGCGGCGATCTCGCCCTTCTGTCGTTCGAGGGACTCGTGGAGGCCCTGCTGGATCTCCCGGACCCGCTCGTACTTGCCTTCGTTGTAGGCCTCTTCCGCCTCCCGCAAGAGGAGTTCGGCCTGGCTCGTGTCCGCCCCGATCCCTTTCATCTCGCCGACCGTGTCGCGGGCGCCGGCCAGGATCTCGCCCATCCGGTTCCGCAGCTGGCTCTTGACCAGGTCCGCCTGCGTCTTCGCCTGTTCGATGAACTGCCAGGCGAGCTGGATGTCCGTCTCCAACGTCGACTGGG
>VBLV01000127.1:0-6456 GCA_005879045.1 Methanobacteriota archaeon
TCCACGAGTTCTGCGACCACAAGGTCAAGTCGCGGACGTGCGCGTTCTTCACGCGGGACAACTCCGCGGTCGTCACGGCGGTCCTCCAACGCACGCTCCACGTGCAGGAGCTCGTCCGGGCGAGCGGGGCGTGTGGCGTCTGCCCGCACAAGGTCGCGATGGACGCGGCCTCGCGGGCGAATCTGGTCGTGTGCGACTACAACTATCTGTTCAGCGAGATCCTTGAGCGCTTCCTCCCGCGGCTGGGCCGCTCCCTGGACGACCTCGTGTTGATCGTCGACGAGGCCCACAACCTCCCGGACCGGATCCGGGGCCATCTGGGCGGCGACTTGTCGGTCCACGATCTGCTGAAGGCCGCGAAGGAAGCCCGCTCGATCGATGGGGAGGTGGCCCACCGGCTCGTCGGCGTCGCGAAGGCGATCGAGCACTTCTTGCTCGTCGTCCGGTCCGAGCGCGTGGCCCGGAAGGAAGAGCTCCTCGACCTCGTCGAGGAAGGGCTCGCGAAGGGCCGCGGCGGATCCCTCGGATACACGGACTTCGTCGAGATGGTCGCCTTCGCCGGCGAGGACGCGGTCCGGCACGGCCTCCCCTCGGCGTTGCCCGAGGTCGCGGAATTCCTCACCCGCTGGCGGGAGCAGGACGTCGGCATCCTCCGGCTCATCGTCCCAGGCCACGAGGGGAAGTTCGCGTTCCGGCTGATGGACCCGAGCGTCCTGAGCAAGCACGTGTTCGACCGGGTGCACGCGAGCGTGCTGATGTCCGGCACCCTCTATCCGGCGGGTATGTACGCCGACCTCCTGGGGATCGACCACGCTCGTCGCATGATCCGGACCTACGGGTCTCCGTTCCCGAAGACGAACCGCCTCCTGCTCGTGCACCCCGAGCTCACGACGTTGTACGCCAAGCGGAGCGTGGAGATGCACGACCGGATGGCGCGACAGATCGCGGCCATCGCCGCCGCGGTGCCGGGCAACGTGGCGCTGTTCTTTCCGTCGTACGAGTTGCTCGAAGAGGCCCACTCGCGGTTCCTGGCACTCCGCGTCGGAAAGCGGATCTTGGTCGAGCGACCCGAGTGGACGAAGGCGCAACGGGACGGGTCGATCGAGGCGTTGCGCGTCGCACGCCGCGAAGGCGGCGCGGTCTTGTTCGCCGTCCAGGGCGGATCGCTGAGCGAAGGCATCGACTACGAGGGCAACGTCCTCGCGGCGGTCGTCGTCGTGGGCCTCCCGCTGAGCCCGCCGAACGTCGAGGTCGAAGCGCTGAAGGACTACTACTGCCGCAAGTTCGGATTCGAGAAAGGATACGACTACGCCTACGTCTTCCCGGCGGTGAACAAGGTCCTCCAGGCCGCGGGCCGTCCGATCCGGAGCGAGCGGGATCGGGCCGCGATCATCCTGTTGGAGGGACGCCTGCTCGAACCGCGGTATGCCCGTTGCCTGCCGCCCGACTTCGACCCGAGGCCGTCCCGAGAACCCGCACCCGAGGTCCGCGCATTCCTCGAAGCGTCGTGACCGAGACAGCACCGCGGTGGCTGCCTGTCTACGACCGAGGCCGGCCCACAGGGCGAGCCAACCATCGTCGAAAGTGGATGAGCCGTTCCCTCTCTTCGTACCCGATGGCGAGGTGCGCCCGAAGGCTGACCTCGTTCTCGAGGAGACAATCGGATCCCATCTCCGTGCAACCGCGTTCGCGGGCCCAACGTTCCGCGGTGCGGATGAGCCGGCGACCGTCTCCGTGCCGACGGACGTCGGCGTCGACGTACCAACCCTCGACGTAGCCGACCGGGCTCGTGTCGCACCCGTCGGCATGGGGGCGGATCGTCGCCTCCACGAACCCCGCGAGCCCCCCACTCGGGCGCGCGACAACGTAGGCCACGGCTCCTTTCCCCCGCAGGTATTCGTCCATCTCTTCGCGGTGCTTCGCGTGGGTCTCGTCGGGCCAGAGCGCCGCCCGCATTCGTAGCCACTCCGGTCGATCGCCCTGGCTGGCGCGACGGATGGGGAGCGTCCCCTGTTTCGGTTTGGTCATCGGCCACCCGATGGACGAGGCGATGAAAGGTTTTTCTCGGCCGCCTCGCATCGCGCCGCGTGCTCGTCAAGCGGGGCGCGGAGGCCGAGCTCCGACGAACGGAGTTCCTGGGACGGCCCGCCATCGAAAAGCATCGCGTATCCAAAGCGTATCGTCTCGAGGTGCTCGACGATGCGTTGCGCGGCTCCCGGATCCGCCACGAAGCACGTCTCATGTCGGAAGCCCGAGCGGCCGGAGTCGCAGTGCCGATTCTCTACGACGTCAATCTGGTCGAGAACAAGATCATCATGGAGTTCATCGACGGTCCGACCGCGAAGGATGTCCTCGACAAGGGCGGCCCGGCGGCGATGAAGGTCGCACGCGGGATCGGCGAGATCGTCGGTCGCCTCCATCGGGCCGGGATCGTCCACGGCGATCTGACGACCTCGAACATGATCGTCCGCGATAGCCGGATCGTGATGATCGACTTCAGCCTGGGCGGAAAGGATGACGGGGCGGAAGCCCGCGGTGTCGACCTCCATCTCCTCAAAGAGGGACTCGGGAGCGCGCACGCACGGGCCGCGTCATACTATCGGGAGGCGCTCCGGGGGTATCTCGAGACGATGGGGAAAGCGGCCGGCGAGGTCATCGCGAAAGTGAAGGAGATCGAATCGCGAGGTCGATACACCTGATCGCCTTCGTCACGACGAACGAGGGCAAGTTCCGCGAGGTCTCGGCGAAGCTTGTCGAGGCCCACATCAAGCTGGTCCACGAGGATCGTTCCTATCCGGAGATTCAGACGGACCGTCTCGAGAAGGTCGTCCGGTTCGCGGCGACCGTCCTCGACGATCAGATCCGCGGGGACTACCTCATCGATGACTCCGGATTGTTCATCGAAGAGTTTGGCGGCTTCCCGGGCGTGTACTCGTCGTACGTATACAAGCGCCTCGGCTGTGCAGGCGTCCTGAAGTTGCTGCACGGGGCCCGAAACCGTGCGGCCCGGTTCGAGACCGTGTTCCTCCTGCGGACGGCGGACGACCACGAGGTCTTCCATGGGGAATGCCGCGGGTCGATTCCAGAGCGGGAGCGCGGGAGCGGCGGATTCGGTTTCGATCCGATCTTCGTCCCGGATGGCGCGACGAAGACGTTCGCAGAGATGACCGTGGCCGAGAAGAACGCGATGTCGCATCGCGCGAAGGCCGTCGAAGCATTGGCCGAACGCATCAGGGCGCCGAAGGAACGTTGATACGTCGTCACGAGTTGCGTCGAGGGAGACCCGTGGCCCGACCCAAAGTCGTCATCACCGGCGGTGCGGGGTTCATCGGCAGCCACGTCGCGGACGCGCTCGTGGGCCAAGCCGAGGTCGTCGCGGTTGATCATCTGAGAGCCGGGAAGCGAGCGAACCTCGCGAAGGCCATCCAGGCGGGGGCGACGCTCGTCAAACGCGATCTCCTCCGCGGCGACTTGCGTCCGATTTTCCGACGCGCCGAGGTCGTCTACCACTTTGCCGCAAACCCGGATGTCCGCCTGGACCGTCGAGGGACGAAGCCCACGATCGATGAGAACATCGTCGCGACGCATCGAGTCTTGGAAGCGTGCCGGGCGGCCTCGGTCCCGCGCATCGTGTTCCCCTCGACATCGACCGTGTACGGAGAGGCCAAGGTCGTTCCGACGCCAGAAGACTACAGTCCGTTCGAGCCGATCTCCCTTTACGGCGCTTCGAAGCTCGCAGGCGAGGCGCTTCTTTCCGCCTACGCCCACTCGTTCGGCGTTCGGGCTCTCGTCTTCCGCCTGGCCAACGTCGTCGGCCCGAGGAGCGGCCATGGCGTCGTCGTCGACCTCGTCCGCAAACTCGCTCGGAATCCGAAACGGCTCGAGATCCTCGGATCCGATCCCGGCACGGCAAAGTCGTATGTCCACCTGGACGATGTTCTGACCGGGATTCGCGCTGGCGAGCGGGGGACGTCGGAACCGTTCTCCGTGTACAACTTGGGGAGCGAGGATGCGATCACGGTGCGAACGATCGCGGATGCGATCTGCCAGGAGCTCGGCCTCGACGGGGTCGAGTACGCATGGACCGGCGGGGCGGGAGGGGGCCGCGGGTGGACCGGGGACGTGCGGACGATGCAGCTCGCGGTCGACCGGCTGAAACGGACGGGATGGCGACCGAGGAAGACGAGCGAGCAGGCAGTGCGCGCGGCCGCACGAGATGCATGGTCCTCGATCCGCGAGCCGCGGGGCGCGTAGGCGACAACGTATTTATCGCGTGTCCCGGTTCGTCCGAGTATCTGGGGCTGTGGGGTAGCTTGGTCTATCCTTCGGGCTTTGGGACCCCTCACAGGGGCAGAAGAGCCTGCGACGGCAGTTAAAATCTGCCCAGCCCCACTCCACGCGACCGACCAAAATCGGATATGGCGGAGGGAATTCGATGGCGCGGAAACTCACGACGGCAGAGAGGCGATGGCATCGCAAGATGGCTGCGGGTCTGTTCAACGAGGTCTGGCGACTCCTCGAGAAAAAGCGCACGCCGGCGGAAGACGACCGGATGATCCACGCGGCGCATGCGTCCCGCTACCATTGGGGTGAGGTCGGGACCCCGGTGAATCTCGCGATCGGGGAGTGGCAGATTTCTCACGTCTACGCCGTCCTCGATCGACCGGAACCCGCGACGTATCACGCGGTCCGGTCCCTCGCGACCTGCAAAGAAAACGGCATCGACGACTTCCCACTCGCCTTCGCCTACGAGGCCCTCGCACGCGCCGACGCGGTGGCCGGTCGGAAGCGCGACCTCCGGCGGCATCTGGCCCTGGCGCGAGAGGTTGGCTCGAGGATCAAGGACAAAGAAGACCGCGACCTCCTGTTCCAGGACCTCAAGTCGATTCGACCCGGGCTGCGTCGTTGAGTCCTTCATGCCGTTTCGGCACGAGTCGGGCCTCGTCGACGCGCCACACCCCGGCCGTGCCTCTCCAATCCGGCGTCGCATGCACGATGTCAATCGCCTGCTCGAAGGGAGGGGCATCAAGGACGAGCGTCTCGAACTCCCCGCCTTCCCCGCACGGGTGGACGCCCCGCGTTTCCTGCAGCCAGAGGAGATCCCGGATGACGCGATCGTCCCATCGCCGGCCGAGCCAGCTCGCGTCGAGGCCCTCCGCCGACACGCTGGAGAAGGCGATGTCGAAGCCTGCCTCGAGATAATCGTACACGAGTCGCCTCGGGTCGCGGCGCCAGAGCGGCGCGAAGACGCGGAGCCCGATCTCCTCGGCGATCCGATTCAACCGGGCGTGCTGATAGTCCGACGCGATGGCCCCGACGACCACGCCGTCCACGTCAATCCGGTGGGCGATTCGTCGCAACGCGTCGAGCTCGCCCTCCTCCCCCGTCGCGGCGGTCTCGCGGACCAGGGGGATTCGCATCGCCTCCGCCTGGAGCGGGGTGAGGTGCAGGTTCGGCGTGTGGAAGAGCATCGAGTCGCGGTCCTCCGGCGCGATCGAGAGGAGATGCGTCACGTCCCAACCCCGTTGCGTCGCGACGTAGGTCGCATAGGTGGAGTCCTTGCCACCGGAGAACAGGCTGGCCACGCGCACGGGAGTCGCAGGCCCATGGAGGGGAAAAGGCTTCGGGAACCGATGTTAACCTTGTTTGAGGTTAACGGGGCCGTCAACCTTCGCGAACCATTTATGGCCTTCTCGCGGATTCCGCCGCGTGCGCCTCGACGAGATGACCTCCGAGGAGTTCGCGGCGATCGCGAAGAAGGATCCCGTCGTCATCGTCCCGGTCGGCGCGCTCGAGGAACACGGCCGGCACCTCCCCCTCGGCGCGGATGTGATCCAACCGCTCCACGTGGTCGACGAGGTCGCCCGCCGCACCCACGCCTACGTGGCCCCGCCGATTCCGTACGGGGTCTGCACGACGACGCGGCCGTATCCGGGGACCGTCAGTGTGTCCGTCGACGCGCTCAAGGCCTTCGTGCGGGATATCCTCGCCGATTTCGTCCGCAATGGCGTGCGACGCGTGATGATCTTGAGCGGCCATGCCGGGCGAGAGCACATGATGGCCCTGCGAGCGGCCGCGCAGGAGGTCGTCGACCAGGGGATCGGCCTCAAGGCGACCGTCCTGTCGGACTACGACATCATCTACGCCTCGCAAGGCATCCTGCCGGAGGGCGACGGCCACGCGGGCGCGGGGGAGACGTCCCGGATCTTGACGGCCCGGCCCGATCTCGTGAAGGGCAAGAGTCCGGCCGGGAAGAACGAGATCCCTCCGTACGCGGTCGTGGACGACCCGCGGAAGTACTGGTCCGGCGTCACCGGGGATCCGTCGAAGGCCTCGAGGGCGTTGGGGCAGAAGCTCGATGATCTCGTGATCGGGGAGCTCGTGAAGCTCGTCGAGGAGCTGCAGCGGAGGCCCTGACATGGCATCCCGAGACGAGTTGAAGCAGAACGCCGCGGA
>VBLV01000127.1:6532-7020 GCA_005879045.1 Methanobacteriota archaeon
GCCCGCCTGGTGGCGAACGGCGTGGACATCAAGGGCGTGCCGACGTCCCTCGCGACCGCGGAGGAGGCGAAGCGGCTCGGGATTCCGCTGACCTCCCTGGAGGAGAGCTTCTGGCTCGACCTGACGGTGGACGGCGCGGACGAGGTCGACCCGAAACTCGACCTGATCAAAGGGATGGGCGGCGCCCTGTTCCGCGAGAAGATCGTGGCGGCGGCGTCGAAGAAATTCGTGGTCATCATCGACGACTCCAAACTCGTCCGTCGCCTCGGCACGAAGACGCCCTTGCCGGTGGAGGTCCATCCGTTCGGCTGGAAGAACGCGGCCGCGGCGCTCGAGGTGCTCGGCGCCAAAATCGAATTGCGGAAGAACGGCGACGAGCCCTTCCGAACCGACAACGGGAACCACATCCTCGACGCGCATTTCGGGGCGATCCGGGGGCCTGCGAAACTCGCGAGTCGCATCTCGAGCATCCCCGGCGTCGTCGGCCA
>VBLV01000128.1 GCA_005879045.1 Methanobacteriota archaeon
GGAACGTCGACCTGCGCGCGGCGCTGGAGAGCAGCTCGGAGGATCCGCAATATGCGTCCGCGTACGAACCGTTGGTCCGATCGTACACGCTGGTCGCGCCCGCCCTGGCCGCGGGGCGGGTGGAACTGCCGTGGGCGCAATCCGACATGGACAGGGATGGGATGGCGGATGCGGCCTCCGCGCCCCCGCTCGTGGACATCGTCTCGGTCGGCACGCCGCATCCGGACGCCGGCGGCCCCTATGCCGGCAAGGAAGGCGACACCATCCTGCTTAGTGCGAGCGGTTCGGCGGACCCCGACGGCGATCCGCTCCAGTTCCGGTGGGACTTCACGGGCAACGGGACCTTTGAAACCGCGTGGTCATCCTCGCCCACCATCGAAGCGCGCTACACGGACGATTTCTCCGGCGTAGCCGTCGTCGAGGTCTCCGACGGAAGGCACGTCGCCTCGGCCGCTGCGGCCGTGACGATTGCGAACCGGCCGCCCGAGATCGAACGACTCGACGCCGTCGCTCAGGCGGCGTTTCGAATCGAAATCGCCGGTGAGAAGTGGCACGATCTTTCCTTCACCGTCGACTCGGACAGCGGGGTCCTCGCGTCTCTGGATCTCATCCGGAAGCCCGGGAGCCCCTCGAAGCAAGCGGCGACGACCGACGTCATGACGTTTTCCCTTGGAGAACACGTCACCCCGACACTGGCGTACACTCCGCTCAACGACCACGTGAACGGGCAACTCGGTGGCGACAACCCCGCATGGATTGTGGTCGTCTTCCCCGATGGCCAGGAGCAGCGGATGTTCCACAACTTCAACGTCCGGCACCCGACCACGTGGACCTGGACCTTGTCAGACCTCGCCTCGTTCTTCGTGCGGAGCGGCACCACCTTCCGCGCGAGCCTTCACGATGCGGGGAGCGACGATCTCACGGCGACGTGGGAGTTCGGAGATGGGACGAGCGTCCGGGAGAAATTCTGGAACAACGGCGTGAGCCCGGATCCACCTCAGAGCCAGGGAGGGACCGCACCGTTCGATGTCAACACGACCGTCGTCCACGGGTCTTCTCCTCGCGGCTCGTTCACGGTCACGCTGACGGTCCGGGATGATGACGGCGGGGTGACCCATGCGACGCTGGCCCTGTCGGATGGGTGAGGGGCAAAGGTCTTTAGCACGTCGCCCGCGTGCGGAGGCCGTGTTGGAAGCCCGGCGGGTGTTGCGCGGCGAGCGCGTCCTCCTCCGGCCCCTCGCATCGTCAGACCTGCGGCGGTGCGTGAAGTGGTTCTCGGATCCGCAGATCATCCGGTTCCTCGGCCGCGATGCGCCGGTGACGCTCGCCGAGGAGGAGCGATGGTTCCGCGACTACGAACGGCGGACGGACGAGCAGATCTTCGCGATCGAGGTCGAAGGTCAGCACGTCGGAAATCTGGGACTGCACAAGATCGACCGCGTCCACCGCGAGGACATCTACAAGGACGGGCGCTTCGTGAACGTCATGCGAATGAGCATCCTCGCCCGCGAGCTGCGCGACGAGCCGCAAGCCTGAGGCCGTCAAAGCTCCAAGAGGCCCCTCGGCGCCGTGCTCATGTACCGAGGTCCCTTCTTCGTGATGAGGACGTCGTCTTCGATCCGCACGCCTCCGAATCCGGGGACGTAGACGCCCGGTTCGTCCGTGAAGACCATGTTGGGCCGGAGGACGAGATCGCTCGAGGGGTTCAGGGCCCCGCCATCGTGGACCGCGAGGCCGATCGAATGCCCGAGCCCGTGGATGAACCGCCCCTTGTACTTCGTGCGGTCGATCAGATCCCTCGCCGCCGCATCGACCGACTTCCCTTTCGATCCGGGCTTCATCTTCGCGAGGGCGGCGGCCTGGGCCCGCGCGACGGTGTCGTGCATTCGGCTTTGTTCCTCGGAGGCCGCGCCCACGACGACGGTCCGCGTGACATCGGAGCAGTACATGTGGTACATCGCGCCGAAGTCGCTTTCGCTCCCCGGCCGTGTAGTGCGGCTCGGCCCCGTTCGGACCGGAGCCCACGATCGTGTGAAATGACGGACCCGTGGCCCCGTTCTTCTGCATCCGGTAGACGAGCTCCGAGGCGACCTCGGCCTCCGTGACGCCCGACCGGACGAATGGCAACGTCTCCTCGAGGGATTTCGTGGCGATGTCGCACGCCCTCTGGATCCGCTCGATCTCCTGCACGTCTTTCACGAGGCGGGTATTGATGACCGCCTCGGAGACGTCGACGAACCGGGTGGATTTGGGCACGAGCTTCTGCAACCGCTGGAACGCCGCGTGGGTCAGTTCCGCCGCGTTGATGCCGACCTTGCGGTGGCCCTTCAGCGCCGCTTTCATCCGGGCGGTCGACTCATCGCGGGTCTGGAACGTGTGGAGGGGCAGGCCGCTCTTCTTCGCCGCCTCTTCCTCCAATTTGGAGGTCGTAATCTCGCAGCCGCCATCCGGTGTGAGCCATGCGCCGCAGCCTTCAAACAGCCCGTCGGTCAGGCCCGTTGCGTAGAAGAAGGATCGGTCGATGTGCGGCTCCGTGGAGTTCAAGAAGACGATGAGGTCGAGTCCGTCGTTCACATTCCGGAAAATACGCCGCACGCGGTCACGCATGAGAATCCCCCGCGCCAAACGTTATGCGCATCTTAAGGATTCGTAGCTCGAGGCTGGTCACCGCTTGCTCGAACTGATTCCGTCGTGAGTGAGCACATAGGAGTGTGACAACGAGAATCCCCAAAGCCACAGCATCACGAAGAAAATCGCAACAAGCCACCAAAGCTCGGGGCGGACAATGGCGACCCCGATTACAAGAGCCAGATAGACAAGCATCGCGACGCCGACGAAACGGACCAAGACGGCACGCGCTGTCATTCGCGGTTAGACCATTGCGATTTGGGGGTAAGAAACCATGCGTGGCTTCCGAAGGATTTTAAGTGCGCGAACGGTCCATGTTCCGATGGTGAAGCGTCGGCATCGGGGGATGGAGCGGCGGATCGCCCTCGAGCGGATGACGACCCTCTTCCACCTGGCCGAACGCGAAGCGCTCCAACGCCACGCTGGCCGCGCGCGACGCTACGTGGAACTCGCTCGTCGGATCGGCATGCGCTATAACGTTCGCGTCCCGGCGCCGTTCAAGCGATCCTTTTGCAAGAAGTGTCTCGCCTTCCTCCTCCCCTCCGTGAGCGCCCGCGTCCGCGTCGGGCGCGGCCGGGTCGTCGTGACGTGCACGACCTGTGGCGCCGTCCAGCGGTATCCGTATCGCCGGGAACAAGCCGCTCGTCGCGCGTCCCGCGCCTAGTACGACGTCGTCATGTCGATCTTGCCGGCCTTCCGGGCGAAGTACTCCCCGGTCTTGAAGATCAGCAGACTCAACCCGAAGAAGGCGACCGACGACACGACGAGGAGGGCCATGATCGTGAGGTCGGAATAGCCGGCGAGCGTGCTGTCGACCCCGAGCGTGGGGGCAAGCAGCCGGCGCGTGATGTCGAACCAGTAGGTGAGGGGAATCGCCTTCCCGATCGCCTGGCCCCAGGAGGGAAGAATCGAGAGGGGGAAGAGCACGCCGCAGAACACGTAGAAGAGCCCGGGGATTCCTTCGGCGAGCCCGTGCGTGTGCTTCGCGGTCAGGAAGGAGATGCCGCCGAGGCAGATCCCGATCGCGAGGAGGACCGCCAGGCCGAGCAGCATGCTGGCGGCGAAAAGCGGGACCGCGTCGACGGTCAGGTGAATCTGAACGCCCAGGAACGCGACGCCGAATGCGAGCGTGATGGCGACCGCGAAGGCCGCCACGCCGACCTTAGAAACGGCCCGGCCCACGATGTACACGTAGTACGAGATCGGCGAGATGTACACGTAGCGGATCGTCTGATACCATTCTCGATCCGACTGGATCACTTGAAAAGTCCCAAACAGGACCGACCCGACGAAGATGAAGAACGAGTTCCCGACGTACATGTACGAGAAGGCCGCGGGATCCGGTCGATTCCCGATGAACGCGAACACGGTGTACATGAGGACGAGGATGAACGCCCCTGCGACCGGCTTCACGACGGAGTAGACCATGAAGAGCCATGGCTCCGTCCAGTTCGAGTCCATCTCCCAGCCGAGCCATGCGGCGACCTTGAAGGTCCGCCAGAACGTGTTCACTGATGCCGTGATGTCAGCTTCCCCTCTCGCTTGGCGAGCGTCTCTAGGTACCTCAACGAGTACCGGGCGAGGATCAAGAACAGAACGGCCATGAAGACGAGGATGTAGAGCTCCGTCTTCACATCGAAGATCCACAGTTGTCCGCCGAAGGCGGTCGAGCCGAGGGTGAGCTGTCGGAGGGCGTCGAGCCCGAACGTCGCGGGCACGAAAGACCCAATGATCGCGATGATGGGGCCCCATCCCGGGACGCGGAACAGGCCGCCGACCGGGAAGTAGAATCCGCTGGAGAAGAAGATCGGCTCCTCCATGAGGGCCGAGAGGTTCCACGCCTCCCGCCCCCAGAGCAGGTACAGGGAGGCGAACATCATCCCCAGGCCGTAGAGAGCGATGAGAGCCGCGAAGAAGACCGCGAGCAGCGTCAGGGGGTCTGCAACCTGGAAAATGACCCCGAATACGAGGATGCCTGCGACGAGGGTCGAGACGGCGCGCATCGACGTCATGACCATCCCTCCAACCGCCATGCCGCCGAGCAAGGCCATCCGGTTCATCGGCGCCATCATGTACAGCTGGAGGTTCCCGATCTCCTTCTCCCAATAGAGCTGGCTCGCCATGGACCAGAGGACGTTCAACCAGAAGGCGACCATCGTCCCGCCAAGGACGACGGAGGCAATCAGGGCGTTCGTGTTCGCGCTGATCACGGCTTGCGCCGTGGTGTTGCCCGCGGCCGCCGCGAACGACCGAGCCCCGAACGACTGGTAGATGAATACGTATGCGGCGATGCCGAGCAAGGGAAGGAGGGCCTCGAAGAAGATCCACGAGGGCTCCCGGTTCGCGCCGACGATCCTCGGATAGGAACGACCCACGACGGCCCGCAGGTTGAGACCGATCCGGTACCGGAGGTCCGTGCGGCGTACGGTCGCCGGTTTCACTCGAAGCCCCTCCCGACCATGCTGATGAACACATCTTCGAGGGTCGGCTCGGATTTCTGCAACGAGTGGACCTTCTTGCCTTGGGATGTGATCGTGCTCAAGATCTCGGCGACCGGGCCTTCGTCCTCGAGGATGAAGGTGAGGTGCGTGCGGTTCTTCGAGATATCGTCGGTATGGGAGAAGTTCTTCACGCCCTCCATGGAAGAGAAGGACGCAATATCGCGGATCGTGTCCACCTCGAGCCGGAACGTCGTCTCCGTGCGGATCATCCGCTTCAGATTCTCGGGTGTGTCGCAGGCCAAGATCTTCCCGTTGTCGATGATCGCGATCCGGTCGCACATCTGGTCCGCTTCGGCCATGTAGTGGGTCGTCAGGAGAACTGTCTTGCTCTTTTGGGACCGTACCCAGTTCGTGATGTAGTCTCGGATCACCCGGGCTGCGTTTACGTCCAGCCCGAGGGTCGGTTCGTCGAGGAACAGGATGTCCGGATCGGTGACGAAGCCGCGGATCATGTTCATCTTCTGTCGTTGTCCGGTCGACAGCATGCGGACCTTCGCATCCCGTTTGTCCCAAAGCCCGAAGGTGTGCATCAGCTCGTCGATTCGACCCTTCGAGACCTTGCTAGGCACGCCGTAGAACTGGGAGAACATCCAGACGTTCTCCCGCGCCGTCAGCAGGCCGTAGCCGGACGTCTCGCCGCCGGACACCATATTGATCCGCTGGCGAATCGGGAACGGGTCCTTCGCCACGTCATGGCCCGCGACGAACGCCTGGCCGGACGTCGGCAGGAGGAGGGTCGCGAGGATCTTGATCAGCGTCGTCTTGCCGGCGCCGTTCGGACCCAGCATGCCGAACAGCTCGCCGTCCCGAATCTGGATCGACACTTGGTCCAAGGCCGTCACGGGACCCAGGTGGTCTTCGCCTTCGCCCGTGGCGCGCTTGCGGCGAATCCGCCGTTTCTTCTTGCCCGCGAAGATGCGGGTGAGGTCACGCGTCTCGACGGCGTATGGCATGGGGGACGGGGTCCACTGGTTCTCGGACCGGGCGCGGGCGTCCGCGGGCCTAGACGGCCATGCGCTGCCGGTATCGGGTGATGTACCCGGCGATCCGGTTGCGCATCAGGACGCTCCGCACGTCGGACAGCTCCGAGACCTTCCGCTTGTTGTTCTCGAAGTCGTCCGTGAATTCGTTCGGATAGAGCTTCGCGAGTTCGATCGCGACTCGCTTGATGTACGTCGGCCGGATATTACCCAACGATTCACTCCGCGTCAGTTCGAGGGAGCGCTCCAAAGAGTGTGTGCTAAATAAAGCTTCGGAGGAGAACGGCGACGCGAATCGGTTTCGTGGGGCTCGCGGGCCCTCGCTCGTGTCCGCGGGACTTAGCGGGCAACTCTTAAATAGGGACCTCGGATACGCCCGAATGGGACCCCGCGCCGCACCGTCCCCCAGGAGCGGATGACGATGGAAGAATCCCTCGTGAACGTCGAATTCCTGAAGAGCTCAAACAACTTCATCGCCCGCATCCAGAGCGAACTCGGCGGGATGCGCGAGTACCGGAGCTCGTCGTTCGAGGAAGTCCTCGAGCAGGTCGTGATCGATCTGCAAGAGGAGTTCGAGTCGTACTGATCAGGCGCCTGTCCACGCGGGCTTGCGTTTCTCGATGAAGGCGCGCATCCCTTCCGCCTTGTCGTCCGTCGATCCGACGATCCCGAACGCGGCGGTCTCGAAGTCCAACCCGGCGGAGAGCGGCATGTCCCACGCCGCGCGGAGGCACGCCTTCGCGAGGGCGATGGCCGCCGGGCTCTTCTCCAGGATCTTGTGGGCGAGGGCCTTCGCCTCGGGCAAGAGGCGGTCCGCGGCGACGACGCGATTCACGAGCCCGATCCGCTCCGCCGTCGCGGCGTCGATCCGGTCCCCGGTGTAGATCATCTCCGCGGCCCAGCCCGGCCCGACGAGGCGCGGAAGGCGCTGGCTTCCTCCGAATCCGGGGATGATGCCGATGTTCACTTCCGGCTGGCCCAGTTCCGCGCGATTGGAGGCGATCCGGATGTCGCAGGCCAGAGCGAGTTCACAACCGCCTCCGAGGGCGAACCCGTTGATCGCGGCGATGATCGGCTTGTTGCACGATGCCATCGCGTCTCCGAGGCGCCGGCCCATCTCGGAAAATCGCTGCATCTCCAAGCCCGAGAGGTTCGCCATCTCCTTGATGTCCGCGCCGGCCACGAAGGCCCGGTCGCCGGCACCCGTGAGGATGATCGCTCCGACGTCCGCCGCCATCGACAGGTGCTCGATGGCCATCGACAGCTCTCGCAAGACGGTCGAGTTCAGGGCGTTCAGGGCATCCGGACGATTCACCGTGATGATTGCAAGGCGGTCCTCCATCTCCGTTTTGATGAAGCCGGGCATGGGTTCTCCTCCGGCCGAGGAATGCTCGGAATCCGCATGAACGTTCCTGGGGGCACCGGTAATTTCATAGACCCATCTCCCCCTGCGGGGGCGAGGTGGATGGATGCACCGGTCCGCCCGCGCGATGGTTTCTGCACTCGCATTGTTGTTGGTTGCCGCCTTCGCGATCGTACCCGGCACCGCGAGAGCGAACATGGACCGGCCGACGTGGGCCGCCGGTGACTTCTGGGTCTACGCGGTCGGTAACGCGTCGGCACAAACGACGCTCAGCATCCATGTGACCGGGACGCAGTCCGTCCTGGTGAACGGGACGAGCTACGCGACCTATCATACGACGACCGAGTTGTCGACTCGCTCCGGCTCGTTTAAGGTGACCTATACCGCGGACATCTGGTTCAGCGTAGAGACGCTTGCCATCGTCGAAATTCAGGCGAGCATCAACATTACGGGACTCATCACGATCACGATCAGCGGTTTCCCACCACAAACGATCCAGTGGCCGCTTACGACCGGCGCAACCTGGCGGTCGTCGACCGTCGTAACGGCACAGACCGCATACCCGAACGGGACGAAGACGTACTCCTACCAGGCCCTCTCGACGGACTTCGAGGTCCAACCGGAAGCCTCGATTACCGTGCCGAAAGGGACGTTTGCAACGACACCGTTGAAGGAGAC
>VBLV01000297.1:0-1672 GCA_005879045.1 Methanobacteriota archaeon
GAGCTGGGGCGCCCCGAGGTTCGCGAAGACGAGCGGGACGCCGTAGTCCTTGACGACCGCGTAGGTCGGCTCGAGCTCCGGTTTCTCCAACGCGGCTCGTTGCGAGCCGACGCCCATCGCGACGCCGACTTCGGCGGCCGCCTTCGCGAGGTTGCCGTTGATCTCCTTCCCCATGCCGAAGCCGCCGGTCATCGACGAGATGATCAGGGGCGCCTCGAGTCGCTTGCCGAAGAACTTCACGCTCACGTCGACGTCGTCGAGGTCGATCTCCGGGAGGGCCGTGTGGACGAGCCGCACATCGGTCCAGTAGTTGTACTCCGCGGAGACGTTCTCCTGGAGGATGATGTTGACATGTTCCGCTTTGCGCTGCTCCGTCTTGGAGGGCTCGGCCATCTCAGGGACCTCGGACGACCCGGGTGCCGACGACCCGCCGGCCCCGAAGGGCATCCCGGACGCGGTTCTTTACGTTACCGTTGACGATGAGGCACTCGCCTACATGGTCCGCGATCTCGAACATCCGGCGGACCTTGCCTTCGATGCTGCCCGTCACGTCCGTGCGGGAGGGAGACGAGAACTCGATCGAGGATAGGTCCTTCGGTCCCACGACGTCGAGGAGGCGCGCGGTCCGGCGGCGTTTCGGATCCGCGGTGAAGAGGCCGTCCACGTCGGCCGCGAACACCGCACGGTCGGGCCGGAACGCTCGCGCCAGCTCGAGCATCATCAAGTCGCCGGAGCAAACGGAGAATCCGCGTCGCACGTCCCGCACGACATCGCCGAACGTGACCGGGGTAAATTCCATGGATGCGAATTCGAGGAAGGGGGTGAGATCCATCGTGGACACGCGTCCGTCGTCGAGGGAGAGGACGGCGGACGGCGGAATCGGAACGGCGGACAGGCCCGTCCGGTTCAGGGCGCCCACGACGAGCGCGTCCAGCTCTCGCACGTCGGCCTGGACCCGGGCCGCGGCGGCGCGCCGGGCGGGGCCCGACCCACCCTCGTTCAGTCGATGGCGGCTCGCGAGGATGTGACCGTACGAGCCGGCACCGTGGACGACCAAGAGAGGCTGTCGGACGGACGCGAGCTCCCGCGCGAGCCGTTGAATCGCGGCCGTGCGGGGCGTCCGGAGATGGGCCTTTTCCGTCACCACGCTGCCGCCGAGCTTCACGAGGAGCATGATGGGCCGTCCCACGACCGGCTCCCACTTAATTCTTTCTTGAACATCGAGACGGAAATCCTGATGCCATGGTGTATCCTTGCGAAGTCCGATCCAACTTGCTTGCGACTCACCGGTTGATCGTTTGGGCTCTCATGCTGTCTGGCATCCTCCTCGTTTCGTTGGGCCTCGTGCTCGCGTACACGTGGGCGTTCCCCGACGTCACGTGTTCGGGAGACCTCTGCTTGATCACCTGGAATATCTTCGCGGTTCCGTCCATGCTCGTGGGGACCGCCCTCGGGATTGGATCCGTCGTCGGATTCTCCCTGGAACGAGCTCGCGGTCCTCAGGCCGCGAAGCATTAAATAGCGACCTCTCCTTCAAGCGCCCTTCCGACGATGACGCGCAAACCGGGAAGCATGTATCGAGAGATTCGCGGCCAGGCCTACGCCCAGAAGCGGTACATGGGCGGCGTCCCCGGGATCCGGATCAGTCAGTTCGACATCGGGGACCCGCGGA
>VBLV01000297.1:1695-2851 GCA_005879045.1 Methanobacteriota archaeon
GGAATCGTGTCAGATTCGTCACATCGCCCTCGAGGCCGCCCGGATCTCAGCGAACCGATACATCGCGAAGAAGGCGGGGAACGCGTACCATCTCAAGCTCCGCCTGTACCCGCACAACGTGCTCCGTGAGAACAAGATCGCCACGGGGGCCGGCGCGGACCGCATCTCGGAAGGCATGCGCGCGGCCTTCGGGGCGCCCGTGGGCACAGCGGCTCGAGTGAAACCGGGCACGAAGGTCTTCACGATCTCGACGACCGAGGACCACGTGGACGACGCGAAGGAGGCCCTCCGGAAAGGCGGTGTGAAGCTTCCGACACCCTGGCGGCTCGAGATCGAACGGGAGAAGAGAAAAGCCTAGATTGGAGGGCGGCTGCGATCCGCTCTCCTCAATCTTCGCAATCCTGACAAGAGACAGCTTTTTCTTACGGCGGGTTTCTGGAGGGGACCGTGGACGAGATCAATCGCCTACTTGATGTCATCCGAGGCCGCAACGCAAGGACGGTCGGTCTGCAATTCCCCGTCGGTTTGCGCACGACGGCCGTAGACCTCGCGCGGGAACTGGAGACAAAGGCGGGCGTGATGTGCCTCGTCTCCGCGGACCCCTCGTTCGGCGCGTGTGATGTCGCCGAGATGCCGGTCGACCTCATCGTCCACTTGGGCCACGCCCCAATGCCCCACCTCCGGTACAATCGCGTCTTCTTCTACGACCTCCCCGGCGCTCCGTTGACCTCGATGGCTTTCGTCGACGCGGCGGAGCCGATGCTCCCGAAGCGCGTCGCCCTCCTGACGACGACGCAGTTCCGCCATTGGCTTCCCGAAATCAAGCGGCACCTCGAGGCGAAGGGTCATGTCGTCCGAATCGGCGAGCCCGACCGGCGGGTCGCCTATGCGGGCCAACTCCTCGGTTGTGACTATCATACGGCGACGATCGTGGACCAGGAGGTCGATGGCTACCTCTACATCGGCACGGGAGACTTCCACCCTCTGGGCGTCGCGATCCTCATCGACAAGCCGGTGATCATCGCGGACCCCGAGCGCGGGACTGCGCGGGATCTGAAGGAGGTGCGAGACCGCGTGCTCCGACAGCGTCACGCCGCGATCGTCCGGGCCCAAGATGCGAGAGTCTTTGGGATCATCGTCTCGAAGAAGATTGGAC
>VBLV01000298.1:0-360 GCA_005879045.1 Methanobacteriota archaeon
TGACCCAGGAATTACGCGACCATGTCCGGAAAGAGATCGGGGCCATCGCCGTGCCGGACGAAATCTACGTCACGGGGAAACTGCCGAAGACCCGAAGCGGGAAGATCATGCGCCGCGTGATCCGCTCGCTCGTCTCCGGCCAGGAGATCGGTGACACGACGACCTTGGAGGATCCGGATGCGGTGGAGGAAGTCCGCAAGTGGCTCGCCGATGTCGAAGGCGCGAAGTCGTGATGGTCCCGCATGGAACCGGGTGAGCTCAGACGCCTCGCGTGTACCACGCGCCGCCACAGCAGTAGAGCGACGAGCCGTCCGCCTCGCCCCAGATCACGTGGTTCGTCCCGGCCGAGTCGACGGTTAG
>VBLV01000298.1:517-3586 GCA_005879045.1 Methanobacteriota archaeon
GAAGTCCCCGGCGGTTGGTCCCGCCACGATCGCCGGGAAGTTGCTGTCACCCTGGTCGTTGAAGAGGATCGGGTCGGACCAGGAGACGCCGTCGGAGGAGGACCGAATGAACGTCCGATGCGCCGTCCCGTTGACGTCGTTGCGAGTATAGGCCACGATGAGATTGCCGGCCGCATCCACGGCGACGGCCGCCTGAGCCGCGAAGTAGTCGCCATAACATCCGGCGACGGCACACGGGGTCGCCACCATGCTCGTGTCGAGATACACGTTCTCCCACGCCGTCCCCTCGTGGTTCATCTTCAACACGAAAATCTTCTGGACGCCGTCCGTGTGTCCCTGGTTCGTGCGCTTGCCGTTCGTCTTCGCTCCGGCCTCGCCGGCTTGCGCGAAGTACACGCCGCCGTCAGGCGCGTACGTCCCGCCGTATGAGTACCACCAGAGGCTCTCGTTGCTCGTCTTCACTTGGGAGAACGTTCGCCCTGCGTCGTGGGAGACTGCGACGTATGATGCGAGCTTGACGTTGAAGGCGACATAAACATCCTTGCCGCTCGGAGAGACGACGAGGATCGGCTTGTCGTTGTATTGAAGCGCGGCGTTCATCGTGAATGGGCCGAACCACGTCGCCCCATGGTCGGTTGACTTGAACAGGACGCTCCCAGGATCGAACGTCTGCAGGAAGACGACGTACACGGTCCCGTCCGCTGCGACCTTGATTTGCGGATCGAACTGCCATCCCCGGCCGTGCGCGAGCGACACGGGTTGGGCCGCGCCCAACGTCGCGCCGCCGTCGCTCGATGCTCGGAGAAAGATCGCGGTCCCGGGACATCCATAACACGTCTTCGAGGCGTTGATGGCTCGGGTCCGCCGCGATTGCGGGTTCCCAGTACGCGCCTCCTCCAGGGAACGGCTGTTCGTTGTCGAACGTCGGTGTCGACCCCACAGAGCCTGCCGCGGCGGTGGAAGACGTTGGCGTAAGAACGAGGAGCGCGACGACGAACGCGGCACCTGCCAGATAAATCCGGACGGTGTTCGCCTCCCGCTCGCAGGGAGCGTTCGATTCCTATTTCACGCTTCGCGCAAGTTCGGCTGCTTGTACCGAACGGTGTCAAGGGCGAGGCCTCCAACGAGCATTGATGTCCACGAATGGGGTGTCGATCCGACCAGGCGGACATTTGTATCGGAAGGTATTAGACGCGATCCCCCTGGTACGGGCCATGGCCGGTATGAGAGCAATCTCGGCCGGTGGTCGCGTACTCGTCGTTACGGGCGCGGCGCTCCTGCTCGGCAGCNTGGTTCGCGGTGTCCGGGACGCGACCGGACCTCCCGGCGGGGACGTACGGCGGGATGGGGAGCACGGATCTCGTGAACACTCTCCTGAGCGGACCGTGGGGATGGATCGCCTTCCTATGGCTCGTGGTCGCGGCGTTCCTCGGTATCGGGATCGCGGTCGTGGGCCGCAAGACACGGCGCATCGGGACATCAGGGATCGTCGTCTTGCTCCTGTATGTGGTCCTCCTCGTGGTGGCGCCGCCCTATCTGAACCCGCAGGCATCGAGTGGCACGGTGTCGGTGAGCTTCGGCTACGGATTCGTAGCCGGCGTGCTCGGCTCTGCCCTCATCGAGGCGGGCGCTCGTTGGCCACGCCCGGTGCGTGCCCAGTACGAGGCGCCGACGACTGCCGAGTGGGAAGAGACATAGACCCGCGCTTCGGGCTTCGGATCGCCCTGGCGCATGCTTTCAGCGGAGCCCCGACCGGGTCGGGACGGCTGCGATCCTCCGCTTCTACGGATCGACCCAGTGCGCCCGCCGTGATGCGATGAAACCCATGAGCGCCGCGAATCCGAGGAGGTACGCCCAGCCGATGACGACCTCCGAGGCCGGGATCGAGATGAGCCCGAAATAGTACTTCGCGAGCTGGGCGGCGTGGGTGGTCGGGATGAGCATCGCAATCGGTTGGGCGATTGCCGGCAATCGGCTCAGCGGATAGTAGACGGGAGGCAGGAATCCCAGCGCGATGCTCAGGACCTGCGGGATGGAGTTCGCGCGCCGTGCATTCTTCGTGGTCGCGCCGATCGCGAACCCGACGAAGACCAAGCCGATCCAAAGGAGAAAGGAAGTCGCCAGGAGGAGGACGACTCCTGCGGGGCTCGAACCCCCTGACAGCAAAAGAAGGACCAAGGCCACGACGACGCCGGGGAGCGCGACGACGAGGCCGCTCAACGAGAGCCCGACCGCATACGACGCCGGCGACACCTTCGACGCGACCAACATGTCTTGGAACCGGAACCACTGTTTGTTGAAGTAGACGCTCTGCGAGGCGAAGAGGCCGGTGAAGGAGAACGTCAGGACGATCGCCCCGATGAGCGATTGGACGGCCGACGCTTGGTCGGCGAATACGAAGATGAAGATCACGGGCAGGAACGAGAAGAGGCTGATCACGACGAGGAGCATCGGATCCCGCAGGAGTGGCAGGGCGTCGAACAGTCCGATGTACATCGCTTCACGTATTCTCGACTTCAATCGATCCCCCCACGATCTTGATGAACGCTTCCTCGAGGCTCGCCGGCTTGAAGGTCACCTTGCGCTTCTCACGTAGGCCCCGTTCGACGATCGCAAGGATCTCCTCGGCCGACTTGGGCTCGAGAATCTCGGGGGTCGTCGACCCGTCCCCCGCGGTCGGCTCTACAATCACCCGCATCCCCACCCCCGTATCGCCTTTCGCCTCGTCGACCGTCCCGAGGAACGCGGTCCGCCCTTTGTCGACGATGAGCAGATGGTCCGCGAGGACCTCGGCTTCGTCGAGATAGTGCGTCGTCAGGAGAATCGTCGCGCCCTTCTTCGTCAACGCGCGCAACATGGACCACACGGATCGCCGGCCGAGGGGATCGAGTCCGATCGTGGGCTCGTCGAGGAACAGCACCTCCGGGTCCGCGACCATCGCCATGGCGATGATCAGGCGCTGGCGGAGGCCACCTGACAGGTCCGATGCGAGCTTGTCGCGGTGTTCCCAGAGGCCCAAGTCCTCCATCACCTTCTGGGTTCGTTCGCGGGCCTGCGCCCGCGATTGGC
>VBLV01000299.1:0-994 GCA_005879045.1 Methanobacteriota archaeon
ATGCCGGCGGCGTCGCCGACCAACATGACGTTATCCTTCACTGTCCGAGGCGGCGGCCCGAGGACCGGGACGAAGCCGCCCGTCGCCTTTCCGGGCTCGAGGCCGCGAGCCGCGACGAACTTGTTGAAGAGCTCGCGCAGGTTCCCGCGGAAGCGCTCCCAAGTCCCGAGGCCGACGTTCGCGCATCCCGCCTTCGGGATGATCCACGCGTATCCGCCCGGCGCGAGATTGCCGAAGAACATGTCCGTTGCGTCGCTGAAGTCGCCCTCCGCGGTCGCGCTCATCGCGGGCGCCGAAACGGGCCACTCGAGCCCGACCGACTTTGCGACGGTCGTTCGCGGGCCGTCGGAGCCGACGACGACCTTGCCCTGGAACGTCCGCGCCCTCCTGTATGGCCTGCGCGGTGATCCCCTGGTCCATCTTGTCGCGCTGGACCGTGAAACCCTGGAACGGGATGTCGTACCGCCGACCGTTCGGGGACCAGATCCGGATGACGGGGGTGTCGATTTCCCGGACTCGATACGGGACCTCCATGAGATCCTCGAGTTCGGTGACGGTCGGGAAGATCGCGCGGACCTCCTCGTTGTGGGCGACATACTCGCCGCACTGAACCGGGACGCCGATCTCCTTCCGCTTGTCCACGAGGAGGACCCTGAGGCCACGACGCGCGGCATACCGAGCCGCGGTGGCACCAGCGGGTCCCGAGCCGACCACGATGACGTCGTAGGGCGAGGGCATCGCGCCGCCCCCTCACGACTCGCGCGAGAGGACGTAGTCGACGAGTTGGACCATGCTCGCCTTCGCGTCGCTCTCCGGAAGCGGGTCGAGGGCCTTCTTCGCGAGCTGGCCGAAGGCGAACGCCTCCGCGCGGGCTTTCTCAATCGCGCCGGAATCCCGGAGGAGCCCGAGCCCCCGCTGGACGTCCTCCTCGCGTTTGCGTCGCTTCGCGATGAGGCGCTCCAACGAGCGGACGTCGATCGAGCTTCCGTCGTTC
>VBLV01000299.1:1060-2696 GCA_005879045.1 Methanobacteriota archaeon
AGACGCGCGCCGTCCCCGACCACGTCGAGGATGTCGTCCACGATCTGGAAGGCAATGCCGAGGTTCAGGCCGTACTCGCCGACGGCCTCGATATCTTCGAGGCGGGCCCCGGCGATGAGCCCGATGATCTTCGCCCCCGCCATGATCGGCAGGGCTGTCTTCCGCGTGATGATGTCGACGTATTCCTGATGGCTCACGTTCGTATCGAACGCGTGACGTTTCTGGCGAATCTCTCCTTCAGCGAGTGCGGCGCACGCGTCGGCGGTGAGCTCGACGATTTCCGCATCGAACTTCCCTCCGATGCCGAACGCCTTCACGAACAGGAAGTCGCCCGTGATCAAGGCGTTCTGCAGCCCGAATTTCTTGTACGCGGTGAGGCGCCCGCGACGCATCTCTCCGCCGTCGTTGATGTCATCGTGGATCAGGGTTGCGGAGTGAATGAGCTCGAGCGCCGCGGCGAGATCGATCGCCTGCGAGACGTCCGTGCCACCCAGGGCCCGGAACGCGAGGAGGGTGACCATCGGTCGGATGCGCTTCCCGCCGGCGTCGATCACATAGCGGGCGATGTCATGGAGGAGGGGCTCCTCGGAAACGATGCTTTGCCGGATCTTCGCCTCGACGAGGGCCATCTCCTTGGCTACCCCAAAATCCAAGGAGGTCGTCATCAAGGCGGTCCCAATCTGTCCTATCGCCCCGACTTATATAACCGTTTCCGGGGTATGGTAAGTCGACTTCCTCGCGCAGCGAGGACGCTCCAGAGAAACCGCTGTGCCGCCCTGGACGGGACGACTCAGCCTTCAATGTCCGCGGGCCGCTTCCCCGGCGACCTCGATGATCGCCCGGGTGGGCACGGTCCCGTTGCCGGCGACGCGTTTGATCGCCGGGGCAATGGCCTCGAGGAACGTGTGGATCATGTCGTCGCGGTTGCCGATCCAATCCGCCAACATGACGACGGGCATCATGATCGTCATGAACGGGTAGACGAGAGTCTCGTCCTGAATGTCCGATGTCGCAAGGCCGATCGCCTTCGACGTCAGGTCCGCGATGCGCTGAAGCTGGCCGTCGTAGTCCTCGATTGTCAGGTGCGGATTGTAGTTCCGAATCGAGGCCAGCCCACGGAGCTCGTTCTCTCGCATTGCGATGAGGGAGAGGTTCGCGATTCCATTCCGGAGGTCGTGGTGGATGCTCACGATGTGGTCCAGCAGGGTGATCGCCGAGTCGTAATAGTACCAGCCCGCAAGGAAGTTCTTCATCCGGGGTAGATCGTACACTCGATCCGTGAATGCCATGTCGATCAGATTGTGCCGACTCGCTGCGGAAATGTGGCTTGCTAGCCGCTCCCACCACTTCATCGAGTCGTCCGGCGCGTAGAAGTTCTCCCCAATCCTCTCCATCCGGACCATCGAGAAGTTCGGCTCTTTTTCGAACATCGAGAGGGCCTGGCCCAGGGCCACCCGTTCGTCCATGATCTCCATCTGGTAGAAGTAGTCGTGGCCGTGGGGCGCCAGGTTCCAGAGGATGTTGAATCCGCGAACGGTGCTGCTGATCAGGTCGAACAACGGGATGTGTTCCTGGCGCAACATCGTGACGAGTCGCTTCGTGAAGCTGGTCGGCTCGAAATCTGGGTCGAGCATGG
>VBLV01000300.1 GCA_005879045.1 Methanobacteriota archaeon
CCGCCCCGATGAGGGAAAGGCTGGCGCCGGCAATCCCGACCAACCCGCCAAACCCCGCATACGAAAAAAACAAGGCGACCGCACCCGCGACCGAGGCAAGGCACGCCACGGAGGATGGCGACGCTGCCCCTCCCGGTCGGAGCTTGCCTGACGCAATCACCGCGATGAGGGCGAAGGTTGCCTGGAAGGCGATTCCGGTTATTGTGATTGCCACGACGTCGGGCGGTTGGATGTAGACTGTCATTCTCGCCCAAATTACAAATCGCCACACCTGCGCGTTTGCTGCGAGGGCTAGGACGGTTGCCGCCAGGGCAGCGGAGAGGCCATGAGCGATCGCTGCAGAGATCAGCAATTCCCGTTCGCGTCGTAAGTCGGGTCCGCCACCACTAGGGGCCAACTCGATTTGGCGTGACATGCTGAGGGCCGGCTATGCCGCCGAAGAGCTTCAACATTTTTGATATAGCTTCGGCGATCTCATTCCGTGGTGGGCGGACCCCTTTGACAAGCAACACCTCCCGTCAACAACCTTCGGACTCCGGAGGTAACAATTCGGGGTTACTGTCGCGTCTAGAAAAGCCTCGTGGTCGAAGCCTTCCTAAGCCACGTTGGTTTCGCCCTCCATATGGCCCGGTTCCCGGAGGCCGAGCGCCGCCGGCTGCACAAGATGATCTGCATGCGGTTTCTCTCGCCATATTAGCAAGGCATGGTTCGGGGTTCTCAGGCTCTGCATTTCCGGGAAGTGCATTCCAGTGCGCCGAGAGCGATTTCTTGGTTGCATACAGCTGCAAAGTCCAAAGTGGATCGCTACAATACTGGCGGACGTACTGCCAAAGCCTCTGACCGCCGCGCGGAGTCTATGCAGAGACCTTGCCTGGGTAGCAGATCACCTTGACGTTCAAGGCCAGAGGCGCGATCGAGTTCAGGCGTATCCTTTTCGTGAGCGTAGGCCATATCCTGAAGGCAGGAGGATGACAAAATGCCGCTGAACGTTGATTGGAGCCGTATCGTCCGTTTGTGGCCATGGCTCCTCTCGGCATTTTGGTGGCCGCGTTACCTTTGGTGTTTCGACCCACCCCCGACTGGGTTTCGATTATAGCGCTCCTCGCTTCTCCAATCCTCGTCTGGTTCGGCTTCTTCTCCGCGACCGAGACTCTCCGCCCTCGAGCTCGTTTCCACGAAAACGTCGCGGTTTCTTTCCTGGTCTACTTCGCCGTAGGGGGCGCATGGGTTGCTTCTCTGCTGCTTGGGGCCTGGCCCTTCGACCTCGGAAGGTCTGCTATGACCTACCTTGTCTTTGCGCTTGCATGGCCCCCAACATTCATGTGGATTCTGTTCGCGTCTCTTTCGTGGTTTCCGATGAGTTGAACACCGTCGTCGCCATCAACTGCTCAGCAACCAGCGATTCTCCCGGGACATCCAGCACACCAAGTGTCTCCGCTAGATGGAGCCTTACAATCATTCATTCGTCCGCTTGAGGCGATTCCGGCTCGTGCGACACGATCGAGTCATCGCCAAAGCGCGATCGGACAAGGCTATCCACGGTAGATGGTAATACGGGGTTATTGTCGCCTGTGGAAAAGGGGTTGGACCCGAAGTCTTCTTAAACCAACTACCATTCGCCCTCCATATGGCCCGCTTCCCGGAGGCCGAACGCCGCCGGCTGCACAAGATGATCTGCATGCAGTGCTACGCTCGGAACGCGATGCGCGCGACCCGCTGTCGCAAGTGCGGCAGCAAGGAGCTGCGCCCGAAGGCTAAAGAAGCACGGAAGGAGTAGGCGCCCGCCCGGGATTCCATCCGGCGAGCGGGAGGGTCTCCATTCTCGATTCGAAGGACCAGGGGTTCAACGGTCATGGCACGTGATCAGGTCGTCCGCGTCGATGAACTCTCGAGGCACTTCGGCGACAAGATCGCGGTGGATCACGTATCGTTCGACATCGCGCGCTCCGAGGTGTTCGGATTCCTCGGTCCGAACGGCGCCGGGAAGACCACGACGATCAAGATGCTCACGACCCTCCTCCCCCCGACGTCGGGCCGCGCGACCGTGCTCGGACATGACCTGAAGACCGAAGGTCGCAAGATTCGGGCGCAAATCGGTGTCGTCCAACAACAGGACAGTTTCGATCAGGGGTTGAACGTCGAGACCAGCATGGACATTTACGGTCTCATCTGGGACGTCCCGAAGGCCGAACGCCGTCGCCGGATCGACGAGCTCATCGGCCATTTCGAGATGGAGGAGTTCCGAAAGATGCCCACAGTTGACCTGTCCGCCGGCCAGCGTCGCAGACTCCAAGTCGCTCGCGAGTTCATCCACGACATGGACCTCCTGTTCCTCGACGAGCCCACGGTCGGATTGGATCCGATCGTACGTCGAAGCGTCCTGGACTACCTGAAGGAACGCGTGCGACAGGGCCTCACGATTTTCTTCACGACCCACATCCTTGAGGAGGCGGAGTACCTCTGCAACCGAATTGCGGTGATCAACCAGGGTCGGATTGTGCAAATCGACACCCCGGAAAACCTGAAACGGCGATTCGGGAGCGCGAAAGCCGTCGAATTCAAGCTCCTGCAAGGGACCTCGTCCGAGATGGCCTCGGCTCTGTCGTCCTCGCCGTCCGTCAGCCGGTTCGGACGGGTTGAGGGATCCGGTGCATACCGGGTGACGACGACGCGGCCGGAGTCCGTGATTCCGGAGATTTACCGCCTCGCAGACCGACTCAGCCTGACGGTTTCCTCGATCTACATCTCGGAGACC
>VBLV01000175.1 GCA_005879045.1 Methanobacteriota archaeon
GACGAAGGACCGCGAGGACATCCGCCGATTCGACATCGCGGAGCTCCTCGAACGGTCGCTCTCGTAGACGCCACGGTCACCTCGTCACCCGCCGTGAAAGGTTTTTCTACCGCGGCCGCCAGAGAGGGCCCGAGGGGGCAGACCCATGGTCTTCGCTGCATACCCAGATGTCGCGGCTCTCATCGGGCGCGTGGCCCTCGGGGCCTTGTTCTTGGTCCACGGCTGGCCGAAGATCAAGGACGTGAGGAAGCCGATCGGTTTCGTGAAGGGGACCGGGTGGCCCGGCGGAGCGGTGTTCGCGCTCCTGTTCACGTTGCTCGAATTCTTCGGGAGCCTCGCCCTGATCATGGGGTTCCTGACCCAGATCGTAGCCGTTCTCTTCGTCCTGGAAATGACCGCGACGACGATCTTCTCGAAGACGAAACTGAAGAAGAAGTTCGTCCTCGGATACGAGCTCGACGTGGCGTACGCGGCGTTCGCCCTGGTCCTCGCGTTCCTGGGCCCCGGCGCTTGGTCCCTCGACCATCTCCTTGGCTGGGCCTAGAGGCTGTTGATCTTGTTCGCCAGGTCGAAGTCGAGGTTCGTCAAGCCGCCTTTGTCGTGCGTGGTCAGCGTGAGCCGGACCGTCGCCCACGAATTCGCGATGTCCGGATGATGGTTCATCGCCTCCGCGAGCGCGCCCACCTTGTTGATGAACGCGAGCGCCTCGGAGAAATCGCGGAACGTCCAGGTGCGCTCGATCGCCTTGCCCGCGCGAGACCAACCCGGGACCTCGAGGAGTCGGGCCGCGACCTCGTCCTCGGAAAGGAGGGCTCGCCGGGCCACGAATTCGGGAAGGACCATGGCGGGCAAAAGGTTGGCGCCTCGGAAGTTAACCTTATTTAAGGTTGACTTGCAGCACCCGCTCGGGCCGCCGGCATGGCCTATCGCACGATCACGATCGGTGTCTGCGCGATGATGTCGAATCCCCAGGCGATGTCGAGGCCCACTTGGAGGATGTAGCTGTAATATGAGTATGCCCCGCGGTAGCTCGATGCGACATCCGCGGGAATCGGAATCTCGAACGTGAACGGCACGCCGACGCGGATCTGCTCCATCGGCACGGACACCTCCGTGCGGTACGTCTCCGTCGTCTCCTGCTGGCCGTCCGCCTTCGCCCATTCGCCGCCGAGGAGCCGGGTGTACACCCGGCGAATCCGGGCGTTCTCGGTGCGGCTCAGCGTGATCCGGCAACCGATGAGCTCGCGGGCGAAGAACCGGTCGCCGTCCAGCTCCACGTAGACTTCGGGGCCTTGGCCGCCGGACCGGAACCGGACGGGCTGGGCGAACGTGCGGACGCTCGGGCGGTCGTAGAACACGTAAATCTCCGTCGTCCACACGGTGTCGAGCCAGAGGGGCACGTCGAGTCGCGCGCTCAAGATGTACTTCACGCTCGCGTGCCGGCCTGCGTACGAAGGGAGGGCGTGCGCCGGAATCTGGAACTGGAAGGGATACCGGTACGTCCCGGGCGGGATCGACTCCTCACCGCGCACCGGGAGGCGCCATTGCACGACGGTGGCCTTCGATCGATACGTGACGGTCGTCTTCCCGGCGCTCCGCGTGATGACGGTCTCCTCGGTGCCGGTGAAGTCGACGTACAGCCCGCGGCTCGAGACCTCCCGCGTCGTCTCGATGACGACCGTGCCCTCAATCACTTCGCCCGTGAAGTACGAGGTCCGAGGCAGCTCGACGGCGATTTCCCGGGGCGTCGACTCACCTCAGATCGGCATGCCTCACCGGACGAGGAACCGCGTGCCGCAATAGGAACAGGTCGCGATGCCGAAACGGTCCACGTTCGTCGGCGGTCCGCCGCAGTTCGGACAGCTCAGGGCCACGGGGCCTTGCTGGCCCGCGGGGACCATCGGCTGCTGGATCGGCGGCGGGGGCGGGATCGTTCGCCGGCTCGAGGCCGACGACAGTGCGATGATGATGAAGATGATGACGAACAGGAACGGCACGCAGAGGAACGGCGCGAACCCGAGTGGGAAGAACGTCGAGGAGCCGGCGAGGGAGAATGCGATGACCGAAACGGCCAGGATCACGACCACGACGGCGAGGACGAGGCCGATGACCAAGGTGTTGGGCGGCGCACGGCCGGGAGCCGGAGCGCGATACCACCCCGCCGGCGGGGGAGGCGGCTGGGCCACGTCTCCGAATTGGGCGAGTCTTAGATGAAGGCTCCGGGACGCCGGGCCATCAACTCTTGAGCTCTTTCAGCGTCGCGGGCAGGAGCTTCAGGACATCTGCCACAATCCCGACGTGCGCGACCTCGAAGATCGGCGCGCTCGGATCCGTGTTGATGGCGATGATCAGGCTTGCGTCCTTCATGCCGGCGACGTGTTGCATCGCGCCGCTGATTCCACACGCCACATAGAGCTTCGGCCGAACGGTCTTGCCGCTCTGCCCGACTTGCCTCGTCTTCGGCAGCCAGTCCATGTCCGTGAGCGGTCGGGATGCGCCCACGACGCCGCCCAGGGCCTTCGCAAACTCCTCGATGAGGGGAAGGTTCTCCTTCTTCTGGATCCCGCGGCCCGCAGAGACGATGATGTCCGCGCCGGCGATGTCGATGTCTTGGACCTGCGGCCGTTCGATCGAGAGGAATCGGGTCCGAACCTTGGATCCGTCGATCCGGACCGTCGTCGAGGTGATGATCCCTCCCGGTGCAGGCCCGGCGGCTTTCGCGGCCCCAGGTCGGACGGTCGCCACGATCGGCCGGCTCGACGCGATCTCGACCTCGGCTTGGACCTTCTCGTTCAGGAGTCGGCGCGTGGCCATGATGCGCTCGCCGTCGAACCGCAAGGCGAGGCAGTTCGTGACCAGCGGGAGATCCATCGTGCCGGCGAGTGCGGGGGCCAGGTCGTAGCCCTGGGACGTGTGCGCCACGAGGATGAGCCGAGGCCTGGTCGACTCGACGATCGACTGAGCGGCCTGACCGTATGCGTCGGGCGTATATTCCGCCAGGGCCGGATCCTCGGCGAGGAGCACCTCCACGCCATGTCCGGCGAGCGCGTCCGCGAGGGCGCGCACCTTCTCCCCGAACAATGCGACGCGGACGGGACCGCCCGATCGAGATGCGAGCTCCCGGCCGATGGCGATCACCTCCAAGGTGGACGGCGCGATTCGGCCCTCCAGATGTTCCGCGAAGATCAGCAGGTCGCCCGCGATCGACTCACCTCCGCGCGAAGCCTTTTTCCCGCAAGAGCTGCGCGAGTGTCTTCGCCTGTTCCTCGACGGTCCCGGTGATCATCTCCGCGTGGCCTTTCGCGGCGGGCGGCGACAGCCCGCGGACGCCGAACGTGTAGGGAAGGGAGACGGCATCCCACGATGCGAGGCCGAGGGCCGCGGGGGAGAGCTCCTTGATTGGCTGGCGAGCCGCCTTCATGATCGCCGGGAGCGGCGCGTACCGCGGCGTGTTCGCGCCGAATTGAATCGTGAGGACGGCGGGGAGGGCCATCGAGTAGACTCGCTGCAGTCCGCCTTCCAGTTCACACGCGACCTCGAGGCCGCCGGCTTTCGACTCGACGCGCGTCACGACGCTCGCATGGGCGAGGCCGAGGATCCCGGCGATGAGCCCCCCGGTCGCCGAGTTCACGAGATCGTCCGACTGCACGCCGGTCAACACGAGGTCGTGAGGCAGCGTGCGGATCGCCGCCGCGAGGAGACGCGCGACCTTGCCGACGTCGTACGCAGCCGGCTCGTCAAACGCAATCCGCGTGACCTCGTCGGCCCCTTTCGCGAGCGCCTCACGAAGCATCTGCTCCGTGCGTTTCGGGCCCGCCGTCAGCGCGATGACCCGGCCGCCCGATTTCTCCTTGAGGCGTACCGCTTCCTCGAGCGCGTACTCGTCCGCGCCGTTCAGCTTGTAGTTCAGCGCCTCGCGCTTGATGTCCTTCCCGTCCGGCGCAATCTGGAACTGCAGGTCCGGGTTCGGGATCTGCTTCAAGCACACGACGATGTTCAGGGGCACGGCGCGCGGCCGTAGAAGAGGACGCTATATAATCGTGTCGTGCGATTCGACTCGGCGAATGGTCGACACGCCCTGGCGGTCGCTTCTTCCCTCGGACCGCGGACGCGAATACCTCGCCCTGCTCTCGTACCTCCCGCTGAAGGGATTTCGCAAGATGCTGACGCTCCAGCGGCAGACCGGCAAGGTCCGCGCGCAGCTGGCATCGACCCCCGGTCTCGTCGGATATTCGTTCCGCGCGAAGCTGATGAGCCATCGCTTCTGGACCCTCTCCATCTGGGAAGACGAGCGGGCCTTGACGGCCTTCGTCGGGAGAGATCCGCACCGCGTCACGATGGGCATCCTCGAGCCGTACATGGCCGAGACCGCGTTCACGCGATGGACGATCCGCGGTTCCGACGTCCCGCCCTCGTGGGACTACGCGATGCATCGAGCCGACGCGACGTCGACGAAATGAAAGACCGGCAGGCCGTCGGGCCTGCCTTCGTGTGCTTACGGGAAAATCCCACGCCACTTGTACGCTTCGACGACCCGAGCGATCGCCACCATGTACGCGGCCTGTCGCATGTCGACCTTCTTCGCTTCCCGCATGTCCCAGACGCGGTTGAAGGCGCTCACCATGATGCCTTCGAGCTTCTCATCGACGTCTTTTTTCGTCCAGAAGAATTCGGACAGGTTCTGCACCCATTCGAAGTACGACACGGTCACGCCGCCGCCGTTGGCGAGGATGTCCGGGATTACGAGGATGCCTCGCTTGTGCAAGATGTCGTCCGCCTCGGGCGTCGTCGGGCCGTTCGCCCCTTCCGCGACGATCTTTCCTTTGATACGGGGGGCGTTATCCGACGTCAGGATGCCTTCCAGGGCGCACGGGGCGACGATGTCGACGGGGAGTTCCAGGAGATCTTCGTTCGTGACCTCCCGCGTACCCGGGAATCCGACGACGCTCCCGGTTTTCTCCTTGAACGCGAGGACCTCCTTCGGGTCGAAGCCTTTCTCGCTGTAGATGCCGCCCTTCGAGTCGGAGACCGCGACGATCTTCGAGCCTTGCTCGTCGTGCATTAGGCGGGCGTAGTGGGACCCGACGTTGCCGAATCCCTGGACCGCGACGCTCGCGCCTTTCAGATTGAGCTTGACCTTCTTGCCGGCCTCGCGGGTGGCGTACATCATGCCCCGCGACGTCGCTTCGTCCCGGCCGAGCGAGCCGCCGATCACGAGCGGCTTGCCCGTGACCACACCCGGCTGGGCGAACCCCTTGTTCATCGAGATCGTGTCCATGATCCACGCCATCGTCTGGCTGTCCGTGTACACGTCCGGGGCAGGGATGTCCTTCTCCGGGCCGATGATGATCGAGATTTCGGAGGCGTACCGGCGGGTCATGCGCTCGAGCTCCCCCTTCGACATCTCCTTCGGGTTGCAGATTACGCCGCCTTTCGCGCCGCCGTACGGGATGCCCATGACCGCGCACTTCCAGGTCATCCAGCACGAAAGGGCGCGGACCTCGTCCAGGGAGACGTTCCAGTGGTACCGGATCCCGCCCTTGAACGGCCCGATCGCGTCGTTGTACTGCACGCGGTAGCCGGTGAAAACCCGCACCTTGCCGTCGTCCATCTTCACCGGGAAGTGCACCGTGAGCTCGCGGCGCGGGTTCTTCAAGACCTCGAGGAGCCCGGAGTCCAAGTTCAACTTCTTGCCGGCCCGGTCGATCTGCTCCCGGGCGATGTCAAAGGGATTCAGCGTTTCCTTCACTTTCACCATGCGGCACGCCTCCCGAACATCCGACAGATGTCGAAGGTGGCCGCGAGTAGAGCCGTCCGCTTTTAAAGATTGTGCTCGAAGTTGTGGGAACGATTCTCACGGGCCGCCCGGAGGACGCTTCAGCGGTTCCGGTCGTCGGAGGCCGCCTTCGCATAGTCCGATGGATCGACGACGTTGTGCGGTTTCTCGCCGCGCAGGAACCGCAGCACGTTCTCCAACGCGGCCTCCATCGCGCGCCCTCGCTGGCCCGCGACGAAGGG
>VBLV01000176.1 GCA_005879045.1 Methanobacteriota archaeon
CTGCTTCCTGCAGGGGTTCTTCGCGACCGCGGGGCACCGGGCGATTCGATATCTGAACTGGGCCTCCACGGTCGCCCTCGTGGCCTTGGGCGCCTATGCGTCGTATATCGTGATGAAGGACTTTGACTTTGGACAACTCTGGGCCTACCGGCCCGCGCAACCCCTTTCCTTCACGTTCACGGCCGGCGCCCTGGGAACGGGATTTACCTACACGCTCACCTTCCCGCTCTTGCTCGACCTGCTCATCGCCTACAACTGGACGTGGGAGTTCATCGGCGACTTCAGCCGTTTCGCGCGATCCAAGAAAGCCGGGACGTGGGGCCCGTTCGCAGGCGCGTCCCTGGCGCAGTACTGGTTCTTCTCCGTCGGCGCCTTGATGACCGTCGCATTCCTGGTGACCGCGCCCGCCGGGTCCGTCAACTTCGCCGCGATTTCGGACCCGAGTTACAAGGCCACTCAACTCGGATTCGGCCTGGGAGCCTATCTCATCATCCTGGTCGCGACGATTTCCACGAACGCGGGGAACATCTACGCGTCCGCCCTCGGCATTACGAACATCGCGACCCGGTGGAAGACGTCGATGCGGAGGCTCCTCCTCCTCTCCGCCGTGATCGTCGTCCCGCTCGCGCTCCTCCCACTCTTCGAGACGAACTTCGTCTTCACGTACATCTTCTTCCTCGACTTCCTCGGAGCCATCGTCGTGCCCCTGTGGACTCTCACGCTCGTCGACTATTTCCTCGTCAAGGCGCGGCGCTACTCGGACGACCTCTTCGCAGCGGAAGACGGCCACTACTGGTACCGCGGCGGATGGAACTGGCCCGCCGTCGTCACCCTCCTCAGCGGCACCGCCCTGTATTGGATCATCGCGTTCGGGTTCCCGACGCTCCGGGAAACGATCTCCGCTGCGTTGCCGACGATCGTCTTTGTGGTCGTCGTCTACTACTTCTGGGGCCGCTCCGCTTGGGAGAAACATCTCCGTGCGCTCCGAGAAGCTCGACTCGTCGAGGCGACCGGCTGACCCGACGCCCACGGTCGGCTTATCCGCTTTCTCGTCTAACCCACATCGGTGGATGGCATGTCCGCCACGTTCCCGGGTCGTCGCGCACGACGGCAAGCGGAGAGAGCGATCACTAATAGCCGCTCCCGACTGTATCAGTCCAGGAGTGAGGATGGCTCTCGGTCCATCAACGACCGGCTCCGAACGCGCCGCCGCGCTCAGTCGGATGGTGGCGGCCCTCGAGGCCGCGAAGAAAGCGAGGGACTCCGGCCATAATGTCCAGCAAGTCCGAGGGATGTTGAAAGCTGCTCGATCTGCGTTCGAGGCGGGTGACTATACAACCGCGGCGCGGTTCGCCGATCAGGTCCTGGACACCTGCGGGGACCAGTCGGTTCGCGCTGCGGGAGGGCCTCCGAGAGCCGTCGTTCTCGAGCGGATCTCCGAAGCCCTCCGCGCGACGAAGAAACGGAAGCGCCGGGGGTTCAACGTCGAGCAAAGCCAGCAGCTGCTGAGGCAGGCGCGCGTCGCCTTCGAGTCAGGTGACTACCGGACGGCGATGGACTTGGCTGATCAAGCACTCCAGCTGTGCAGTCCCGACGCTCGCTAGGCAAGTGCCGAGGCGCCGAGATAGAAAGCCTATATTGCCTCCCCGCCATCCTCGCTGCGAGGCGTGCCCTTCGGGCGTCGCCTGAGCCGCGATACCATGGCGAGACGCATGAAGAAGGAACTCCGTGGACCGAGGATCGTTTCGATTCCTCCGGGGCCGAAGTCGAAAGCCGCGATGTCGCGGAAAGAGAAGTTCGTCACGAACGCCGTCAAGGTCGCCCTTCCGATCGACGTCACGTTCGCGGAAGGTCCCTTCGTCCAAGATGCCGACGGGAACGTCTACATCGACCTGGGCGGCGGAATCGGTGTCCAGACCGCGGGCCACCGTCCGCCTTCGGTCATCCGAGCCGCGAAAGACGAACTGGATCGGCTGACGCACATCTCCTTCATGGTGGCGACGTACGGGCCGTACACGGACCTGGCCGCGCGCATGGCCGAGATTTGTCCACCGGGCCTGACGAAGTCGATCTTCCTTAACTCCGGGTCCGAGGCGATTGAGAATGCCGTCAAGATCTCGCGGGCGGCGACGAAGCGGGCGTGGCTCGTCTCTTTCAAGACCGCATTCCACGGACGCACGCTCCTCGACATCAGCCTCACGGGGAAGGACAAACCGTACCGCGAAGGATTCGGTCCGCTCGTCCGAGAGGTGATCCTCGCGGACTACGCATACCCATACCGAGATCCGCAAGGACTTCCCCCCGCGGAATGCGCGAAAGCCCGGGTCGAGGAAATCGAGCGCGCCATCAACCAACCGGAGGTCGCCGGCCGCGTCGCCGCGATCCTCGCGGAGCCGGTCCAAGGAGAAGGCGGGATGATCGTCCCGCCTAAGGAGTTCTTCCCACGCCTCCGGAAGCTGTGCGACGCCCACGGCATCGTCCTCGTGGACGACGAAGTGCAGGCGGGGATGGGCCGCACCGGGAAGCTGTGGGCCATCGAGCACTGGAACACGGTGCCGGACATCTTGGTGAGCGGCAAGGCCGTTGGAGGCGGATTGCCGTTCGGCGGTGTGACGGGGAAGCCCGCGGTCATGGACCGACCGGGACCCGGGAGCCTGGGCGGAACGTTCGGGGGCAATCCGGTGGTGTGTGCCGCGGCGCTCGAAGCGGTCGATGAGATCCAGAAGGCGCTCCCGAAGACGAAGGGGCTCGAGTCGCTCATCCGGAAACGGTTGGACGAGATCTTCGAAGGCCACGACCGCGTGGGCGAGGTCCGCGGGATCGGCGCGATGTGGGCCCTCGAGTTCGTGAAGGACCGCCAAACGAAAGAGCCGGACGTGGAACTCGCGCGGGCCGTCCAGCTCGCCGGCCTCAAGAACGGACTCGTGCTCCTTACGGCGGGATTCTTCAACAACTGCATCCGCCTGCTCCCGCCGATCAACATCCCGCTCCCGCTCATGACGAAAGCGCTCGACCTGCTCGAAGACAGTCTCGATCTGGCTCTTGCGGGGAAGGCGTCCTGAGGTGGGGATGGTCCGCGCGACCAAACTGCTCGCGGAAGTCAAGTCCCACTACGGGGATTTGAAGAATTACATCGGCGGAACCTGGCGCACTCCGGAGACGACGGAGTGGCTCGAGGACACCAATCCTGCAACCGGCGGCGTCATCGCACGGGTTCCGCTGTCGACGAATGAAGACGTCGACGTCGCGGTCCAAGAGGCGCTCCGGGCGTGGGATACCTGGCGGGAGACGCCCCCGCTGGACCGGGCGCGGTACTTCTTCGCTCTTCGCGACCTGATGGAACAGCGTTTCGAGGATCTCTCGCGGGTCATCGTCCAAGACATGGGCAAGACCATCGACGAGGCGCGTGGCGAAGTCCGGCGGGCCATCGAGAACGTCGAGGTCGCCGCGGGCATTCCGAGCCTTATGATGGGGTACAACCTCGAAGACGGAGCGGGCCAGGGGATCGACGAGGAGGTCCTGTACCAGCCGCTCGGGGTGTTCGCCGGAATCAGCCCGTTCAACTTTCCCATCATGGTGCAGTTCTGGTTCTGGCCGTACGCCGTCGCGACCGGGAACTGCTGGATCGCGAAGCCGTCCGAGCAGGATCCGACCGCGATGCAGCTCGTCATGGACCTCGTCCACCAGGCCGGGTTCCCGGCGGGCATCGTGAACCTGGTTCACGGCGCGAAGGAAACGGTCAACGCGATCCTCGATCACCCGCACATCGCCGGCGTCTCGTTCGTCGGCTCGAGCGCGGTGGCCAAGCTCATCTACGCGAAGGCGGCGGCTTCGGGGAAGCGGGTTCAAGCCGGCGGCGGCGCCAAGAACGTCCTCGTCGTCATGCCCGATGCGAAGCTCGACAAGGTCGTCTCGAACTTGGTCTCGTCTTGCTACGGTTGCGCGGGCGAACGGTGCCTGGCGGGATCGGTCGTTGTCGGGGTCGGCAAGGTCCATGCAGATCTCCGCCGCAAGTTCTCGAATGCCGCCCAGGCGCTCAAGGTCGGGTACGGCCTCGACGAGACCGTGCAGATGGGCCCCGTGATTTCCGCGGTCCACCGGGACCGGGTCCTCGGCTTCATCGATCGGGGCGAGCAGGAAGGCGCCCAGGTCGCGTTGGACGGCCGGTCGGTTCGCGTGTCCGGCTACGACGGCTACTTCGTCGGCCCGACGATCCTCGATGACGTCCGACTCGACATGACCGTCGCTCGAGAGGAGATCTTCGGCCCTGTCGCTAGCGTGTTCGCAGTCCACGCCTTCGATGATGCAATCGACCTGATCAACTCGAGTCCGTACGGGAACGCGGCCACGATCTACACGTCCGGCGGGAAGTACGCAAGGGACTTCCGGTACCGCGTCCGTGCGGGGAACATCGGCATCAACGTGGGGGTCGCGGCCCGATGGCCTACTTCCCGTTCGGCGGGACGAAGAACTCGTTCTTCGGAGACCTCCATCCGCAGAGCCGCGATGCGGTCCGGTTCTTCACGGAGAGCAAGGTCGTCATCACCCGGTGGGTCTGACCGGCTGGGGAGGCGAACCCGTTTCTAAGTCGCACTAGGTTCTCACCCGAAACGTGGTACGGAAACGAAACTACTTATACCCCGGACGCACATTATATGGTGCAAGGATGCGAAGTCATGGCGGAGAAGGAAAGCCCCTGCGAGGGGCCCGGCTGCGGGGCGATGGTCGCCTTCGAGGTGATCGGCTCCGAGCTCAAGCTCACGGTCCTCCACAGCCTCCTCTCCGGACCCAAACGCTTCAACGAGCTGCGCGTGGCGACGGACATGTGCCAGAGCTCGCTCGCGAAGACGTTGAAGGAACTCGAGGAGGCCGGGATCGCGGAGCGGAAGGTCCATCTGGACCGGCCGGTCGCGGTCGAGTATCGGCTGTCGCCGAAGGGCGCGGCGCTCTTCGAGGCGATTCGGGATCTGGAGCGGTGGGCGACCCGCTGGGTCATGAATTCCGTTCCTCGCGAGGTGACACAATGAGCCAGTTTACATCGACGAACGCAAGCGACGTGAGATTCAAGCGAGAGCTTCAGCCCGATTCATCGGCTTCGGATGCCGCCCGCTGCCCGAACTGTGGCAGCTTTGCGCTGTACGTCGACCCGGTCCGCGGCGAGCGCGTCTGCGACAACTGCGGCTTCGTGGTCGACGAGAGCCTCGTGGACCAGGGCCCGGACTGGACCACGTTCGAAGGGGATGACCGGATTCGGGCCGGCCCGCCGCCGTCCGTGATGGCGCCGGACAAAGGGCTCGGGTCTATGGTCGGCAACGGCCTACGGGATGCGAAGGGGAATCCGATCGACGCACGCAGCGTGGCGGCGTTGAACCGTCTGCGCCGGGTCAGCCAGTGGACCCGGTATGACCGCACGGAGCGCGCCCTGGCCCCCGGCCTCGCGCAACTCTCGAGCCTTTCATCCCGCCTCGGCCTGGCACCGGCTTTCCGAGAGCGCGCCGCGATCATCTTGCGGAAGGCGATTGAAGCGGGCCTGTCCCGGGGTCGATCGATGGACGCGATCGTCGCCGCAGTCGTCTACTTGGCGGCAAAGCAATTGGGTGCGCCGCGAGGTCTGCACGAACTGTCTGAGGCGACCGGCGTGACGGTCCACCGAATCTCGTTGACCGCGAAGGTCATCAGCCGCGAACTCGGGGTGTTCAGCCGCGCGAGCCGCGCGGAGGACTTCGTGCCTCGGTTCGCGTCGCAGCTCGGCCTGGATCCGCGGGTTGGGGAGCGCTCCTTGGCGCTCGTCGCCCAGGTGAAGGACTCGAAAGTCCTCGAGGCGAACTCGCCCGTCGGGATTGCCGCGGGGGCCCTGTACCTGGCCTCGGAGGAGCTCGGCGTGCCGTTGACGCAAGCCCAGATCGCCCGCCTGACCGGCGTGAGCGAGGTCACCATCCGAAAACACTATCGCCTACTGAAGGAATCCCTGGCAGAGAAGGAGACGCCATTGGAGGCGGCTTGATCGCGGGGATCTGCCCGACATGCGGGTTGCCTAAGGAGATCTGCGTCTGCGAGGACCTGGGCCGCGAGACGACCCAGCTGTCCGTCGAGATGGACACGCGCCGCTACGGGAAAGCGGTGACCGTCGTGCGAGGCCTGGAGTCGAAACCGGACGAAGCGGAGAAGCTCGCCCGGGAACTGAAGAAAGGCTTGGCCACGGGCGGTTCCGGCAAAGACGGCGTGATCGTCCTGCAGGGCGACCATCGCAAAGACGTCGTGCGATTGCTCCAGTCGAAGGGCTACAACGTGCGGTGACGGCGGCCCTTATCTAGGACCGCTTCGATTCGCCGCTGTCGCGCAGGTGGTACGCTGAAGGCGGTCGTCGTGCCCCGCTTCGGCGG
>VBLV01000301.1 GCA_005879045.1 Methanobacteriota archaeon
AAAGGAGGAGATCGTACCCGCCAATCTTCTGGATCGTCTCGCTCAGCGCGTACGCCGTCGGCACGGTGTCCGAGCCGCCGAGGATCCGGTCGGTCAGGAGGACGGACCGGTCTGCGCCCATCGCGACCGCGCGTTCGAGGCTCTCGTCGAACGACGTCGGCCCCATCGAGAGCACGATGACCTCGGCCGCGTGCTGGTCCTTGAGGCGCAACGCCATCTCGAGCGCGTTCGCGTCCGGCGGGTTAATCTCGCTCGGGACGCCGACCCGTTTGAGCGTCTGCGTCACCGGATCGACCTGGAGCTCTTGCGCCCGCGGGACCTGCTTGATGCAGACGATGACGCGCATCGGTCGCGCCGCGGGGACCTCGGCCGTCACATCGATCGGGCTCCCTGCAGGAGATCGAGGAGCATCTTGAGCTTCGGCACCTTCGCGGCGGACGCCTCGTCGAGGACGACATCGAAGAGGCGCTCCTTCCCGCTCCCGTCCACCGTGTACATGCGTTCCGCGATCTCCATCAACATGCGCGGATAGACGTCGAAGAGCCGTTCGTTCTTCATGTACAGGGGCGCCCGTCGGAACCGTTCGAGGTCGGTGAGGACGTTCCGGCTCCGCAAGAATTTCTCGTACGCCGCGAGGTTCGCTTTCGTCATGCCGCCGGCATTACGGGCGGCCTCCGCTGCTTCGCCCGCGGCGATCCCGGAAGCGATCGCGAGGTCCACTCCACGGAACGTGTAGCCGTTGTTGATGAGGAAGCCCGCGGCATCTCCTGCGACCAGCACGCCGTCGGCCCACAGCTGCGGCATCATCCCGGCCCCGAGCTCCGGTACGAGATGGGCGCTGTACTCGACGACCTTTCCGCCCCGGAGCAGTCGCTGGACGGCAGGATGCATGCGGAAATTCGTCTGGAGGTCCTGGATCTCGATCTTCTTCCGAGACAAGTCTTCCGACGAGACGACGAGTCCGAGGGAGACGGACGTTTTGTTCGTGTACAGGAATCCGCCACCGCGGAGGCCCTTCGACGCCTGCCCTGCGTACACGAACGCGGCGCCTTCCTTCTCGCCGAGGCCGAATCGGTCTTGGATCGTCTCCGGCGGGAGCTCGACGGTCTCTTTGATTCCGACGGAGACTTCTCGCGGCCTCAGATCGGATTTCAGGCCCGCCTTCCGCACCAACGTCGACCCCGCACCCTCCGCGAGGACGACGAGGTCCGATGCGACGTGGTCGCTCGGCGCGACCGCAACGCCCCGCACCCGACCGCCTTCCCGCCAGAGGTCGTCGACGCGGATTCCGGTGACGAGCATCGCCCCGGCGTCTTGGGCCTTCTTGGCCAGCCACGCGTCGAACTTCGAGCGCAGCGCGGTGAAGCTGGTCCCGCGACCTTGGGCGAGCTTCGGGGAGTCGAACGCGACCGTGAGGGACGCATCCTCGGTCAGGAAGGCGAGATTCTCCC
>VBLV01000302.1 GCA_005879045.1 Methanobacteriota archaeon
ACGGCCTCGGTGAGCTGTTGGAGCCGATAGATCGCATCGCGCGTGTTCAGGTCGTCATCCATCGCTCGGAAGAAACCGTCCCGCGTCCGTTCGACCAAGGCCGCGACCTTCCCAGCGGTCCCCGGGCCGGCCGCAGTCCGCGCGGACTCGATGGCCGCCCGCATCGCATCGTATTCCTTCCGCGTCCGCGCGAAGCACTCCGCATCGTACTCGACGTCCTCGCGGTACGGGGCTTTCAGCAAACAGAGACGGACCACTTCTCCGGGATAGTCGCGGAGGACCTCGCGGATGGTCACGAAGTTCCCGAGGCTCTTCGACATCTTCTCCCGCTCGAGGGTGACGAACCCGTTGTGCATCCAGGTCCGCGCCCATTCGCCGCCCCAGGCGCCCTCGCAGATCATCGCCTCGCTCTCATGGTGCGGGAACTTGAGGTCGACGCCGCCTCCGTGGATGTCGAGCGGCGCTCCGAGATACTTGTACGCCATCGCGTTGCACTCGACATGCCAGCCGGGGCGACCGTCGCCCCAAGGGCTCGGCCACGAAGGCTCGTCTCCCTTCGACCGCTTCCAGAGGGCGAAGTCGAGCGGATCCTCCTTCGGGCTCGCGGCGGCGGGGCCCTCGACCACGATGTCCTCGAACTTCTGGTGCGACAGGATCCCGAACGAGTGCTTCGCTTTCCGCGTCCTGAAGTAGACCTCCCCGTCCACCGAATACGCGTAACCGCGGTCGACGAGACGGGCGATCAGGGCCGTAATCTCCGGAATGTGCTCGCTCACCTTCGGCATGTGATCCGGCCGCCTCACGTTCAGGGCGCGCATGTCGTCCAGGAATGAATCGATGTAATATTGCGCGTACGCGAGGGGGGCCTGCCCGGCCTCTTTCGCCCGTCGGATGATGACCTCCTCGATGTCCGTGAAGTTCTGGACGTAGGTCACCCGGTGGCCCAAGAACTCGAGATACCGGCGCGCCGTGTCGAAATCGATGTACGACCGGGCGTGGCCGAGGTGGCTGTAGTCGTAGGTCGTCGGGCCGCAGACGTACATCTTGACGATGCCGGGGGTAAGAGGTGCAAACGGTGCCTTCTTCCTGGTGCGGGTGTTGTACAATCGAAGGACCATGAGGTCGCAAGCGCGGCCACGGGAGCCGCGCTATTAAGCCCTTTACCCGCCGAATCGAAAACCGTCGCGCGAGCCACAAGAACGCGAGCATCGAAACCTATTTCGTGCGCCGGGATTTGTCATCGGCCGGCTGGGCCGATAGATCAGCGGAAGATCGCCGCCTTCGCAAGGCGGAAGCCGTGGGTTCAAATCCCACTCGGTCCACTTCCACCTGCCGCAGAGTCGCGATAATGTCGATCACGATTCGATGGCGCACGCCGCTGAAATTCTGTGATGCCTCAACCGGATGGAAGGTCGGTTGCAGGCGCGACGGCTCTCATCCGGCCGCAATCTGGCCTAGGCGGTCTCTCTCGCAATCACGACGCTCTTCACTCGAGGGGCGGCTTCGGGGGCGTCTTGCTCGAGATACGTGAGGTAACCGGACCCGACGTTGAAGTGAACGACCGAGGGTTTCTTCTCCAGGTCGACGATTGGCTTGCCGGACTTCCTCTTCATGGAATGTCCCTTCGAGGGATTCAGTCCCCGGGGACGGCTTAAAGGGTTTTCTGCCAAATTCACTCTCGATAAGCGTAACACAGCCCAGCCATTCGAATCGACGTTCTTGCCGGGTCCGCGGGCGTTTCCGGCAAACCTATAAGGCCAACGGGGGCCCAATTATTATCTGAGGACGTGGAGGATCAATGATCACAGTCCAGAAGCTCGCGCAGGCCATTGAGAAACGCCTTGGCGGCACCGAGGCGGAGGCCCTTGCGGAGTCGCGCACGGTGATGAGTTACTTCGGTTTCCGGAGCGTGATCATCGACAACGCGATCCATCCGGACGACCGGAAGGTCTTCTACGCGCTCCACGACGCCGGCTTGCTCCAGAGCTTCTGGGAGACCGTCCCCTTGCTGGACGGCCGAAACTGGCGGATCTTCTACTGGTCCCTGAACGAAGCCGATCTCGACCGCATTCTGGTGGACGAGCAGGCCCCTCCCGAGGAGCCGGTATACAACTCTCTCCCTACCAGTCTCTCCCCGACGAAGCCTGGGGCCGTCCGGCGCCGACCGCGTGAGCTAGTCCGGCCACGCCCGCGCCCCGACGAGCGGCACGAACGCGCACGGCGTTCCTTCTCGAATCTCGAGGCTGCCGTCGGCCACCCGGGTTGCAACGATCAGGACCTGCCCACTCCGCGGCGCGATCGGGGCGACGATTCGTCCGCGAGACGAGAGCTGGTGCCGCCACGGCTCCGGGATCTCCGGGGCGCCTGCGGTCGCCAAGATGCAGTCGTACGGAGCTCGCTCGGGATAGCCTAAGCTGCCATCGCCGACAACGACG
>VBLV01000303.1:0-2271 GCA_005879045.1 Methanobacteriota archaeon
AGTCGGAGGAAATCGCGCGAATCGGGTCTGCCGTCGTGTTAGTGGCCGCCACGATGTTGTTGTCATACATGCCGGTCGCGGGGTTCCCGGCCCAAAGGGCTTCGCAGGGGGACGAAACCCCGGCCGGACAGCCGGGCGCGGGAACGATGTTCCAGCCGCCCTCCACGAGGAACGGCCATGCGGGATACAAGCCCGACGCGTTCAGGTTCGGCGATTGTGCAGCGTCATACCAAAACACGCGGTAGAGGGAATCGGCGAGCAACTCGGTGGGGAGGAACACCCGCGCATTCCGCGTCGTCGTGTTCGCCTCGAAGAGCATCCGAATCTCGACGTCGGCGGAAGTGCTGAGGTTCGTGTTCGCCAGGCCGGAGGTGCTCTGTGAAAAGCCCACCGCCGGATCCGCGTTCTTCTGTCGGAGATCGAACGGCCACAGTCGCATGTACTGCACGAGCGCCCCCTGGCCACCGGACCCCTCGAGGACGTTCTCGACCCGATCCGTGTAGCTTGCGCCTTCGGCGGCTTCCAGGATTCCGTCGGGATTCGCGGAGGTGGCCGCGCCTTCGAAAGGAAAGCCGCGCGGGATCTGACCGTATTCGTCGAACAGATGCAGAATTTTCGCGCGGAGGTCCGCCGCCTTGGCCCCGGTCAGCGTCCACGTGACGTGGCCGCCGCCATTCAGGTCGGACGTTCCGAACAGTTCGTAGTCCGTCGTGACGACCATGTGGCCGGCGGGACTCTGGCCGACCGCGGGGGTGAACACACTCCAGAACACCAGGAGGAAAGTTACCACAGCGAGGACGGCTGGGCGCGCCGAACCCATGACCGCGAAGGAAGGCTCCCGTCGGATAAAGGCTTGCTCTGCGTTTCGGAATCGCACACCGACGCCTCCATTCGAAAAGATAAAAACCGGCCGTGAGTATCGTGGCGGCGTGGTTCCTCAAGATTTGTCGAAGCTCCTGGCGGGTGGCGTCGACCTCGACCAAGAGTTTGAGCACGCCACGAAGACCCTCGAGTCAATCGGCCTCTCCGGATACGAGGCCCGCGGATACATCGCGCTCGTCGCCCACGGGTACGGGAGCGCGGAGACCATCGCCGAGACCGCGAAGATCCCCCGGACGTCGGCGTACAAGGTCCTGCAGAGCCTGTGTCAGAAAGGATTCGCCATCTCGACCCGCGGGCGCCCGACGATCTTCAAGCCCGAGGCCCCGAGCAAGGTCAAGGGGCGTGTGATCGACCATCTCGAAGACACGTTCGCGAAGCTCGACATGCTCCACGAGGTCCTTCGGTCGAAAGGGGAGCCGCAACTCGTCTACACGATCGTCTCGAAGCCGCGCGTCCTCGAGAAGATCGGCGAACTGATCGACCAGTCGTCGGAGACGTGCATCGTATCCACGCCCACCTTCTCGGAAATTCGGGAGAACGTCGGGAAGAAGATCGAGCAGGCGATCGCCCGCGGCATCCGATTCACGATCATCACGGAACCCGGTCAGAAAATCCCGGAAGGGGCGAGCGTCGTGAACCGCAAAGGCCTGATCGCGACGGACGTGATCGTCGACGGATCGGCCGCGTTGATCGCGGCGCCGGACCTGTCCGCGTGCGGCTACACGGACAACGCGTCTCTGTCGAGACACTTGGAGAACTTCCTCGAGATCATCATGAATCTGAAGGAGTGATGCCGGAACGTGGTCACGTCGGCACGCTCCTTTGTGATTGGCGCGGGCCCAGCGGGCGGGTACCTCGCAGGCAAAGTCGCTCAGGCCGGATACGACGTCGCCCTCGTCGAGGAGCACCGCGAGATCGGGGAGCCAATCCAGTGTGGCGGCCTCGTCACGCCGCGGGTCTTCGAATACGTGGATTGCAAGGAGACGATCATCGGATCGGTCCATGGCGCCGAGCTGTACTCGCCTTCGGGTCGACGGCTCGTGATCGATGGCCACCGCACGCAGGCGGTCGTCGTGCAACGGGCGATGTTTGACCGCGCGATTGCGACGGATGCCGTCCGGAAGGGCGCCCACACACTCCTTGGAGCCCAGGCTCAGGCGGCGCGCCGGGAGAAGGGCGGAGTCGAGATTTCGATCGACCAGGACGGGGAGCCGCGGAAACTCCACGCCAAACTGCTCGTCGGCTGCGACGGCGTCCGCTCGAACGTGGCGAAGTGGTTCAACATCCTCCGACCGAGGAAGATCCTTCCCGGCTTCGAGGTAGAGATGACCGGCGTTCGAGGAGACCCCGGATTCGTGACGTTGTTCATCGGCAACGAGATCGCGCCGG
>VBLV01000303.1:2280-3662 GCA_005879045.1 Methanobacteriota archaeon
GGATCATCCCGAGCGGGGACACGGCCCGGGTGGGACTCTGCGTCGGCGAAGGGAATGCGTATGCATACCTGGAAAAGATGCTGACCCGGCCTGAAGTACGACAGTACACGAAGGGCGCCCAACCGATCTTGTACATCGCAGGCGGCATCCCGCTCGGGTTCCCTCGCCGCACCTACGCGGACAACGTCCTCGTGGTCGGAGACGCGGCGTGCCAAGCGAAAGCCGTCTCTGGAGGCGGCATCTTCACGGCCCTCACGTGTTCGAGCTTCGCGGCACAAACGGCAATCGAGGCGTTGGAGACGAACGACTTCTCGGACCGGGTGCTCCACCGGTACCATCGGGCGTGGACGAAGTCAATCGGGAAGGAACTGCGCAAGGACCTCGCGATTCATGAGAGCTTCAGCAAGCTCTCGGATGACCAGTTCGAGGAACTGTTCGACATCTTCGACAGTCCGGAGATGCTCCGCCTGATCGAGAAGAAAGGCGACATCGACTTTCCGTCCAAGGTCGGTTGGGCCCTCATCAAGGAGGATCCGAGACTCCTGAAGTATGTCGGGAAAGCGCTGCGGGCCATGATCGCCAAGAACGTGGGAATCTAGAACGAGTGCCACTGCCCTTCCTGGGGTAAGAGCACTTCGCGGCCTTCCAACGCATCTGCGAGAATCTGTCGATTCTCCCCATGCATTAGGACCACGCGTTGCGGGTCGCAGCCCTCGATGAAGCGAATGAGGTCGTCGTGGCCCGCGTGCGCGCTGAAATCGAACTTCTGCCACTCGCACTTGATGTCGACCGTGACGCCGTAGAGATCGATCACGCCTTCTTCGACGAGGCGCCGGCCGTTCGTGCCTTCGACCTGGTAGCCGGTCAGGAGGACCGCACTCCGAGGATCTTCCCGGATCACTTCGAGGTATCGCAGCACGGGTCCTCCGTCGAGCATCCCGCTCGTCGTAACGATCACTTCTCCGCGCAACGCGAGCTCGCCCTCCCGCGGATTCCGCACGACGTGGGTTCGATTCATCGCCTTTCGCAGCGCCTTCACGGAGCGGACATACTCCGGGCTCTCGACGTAGATCGAGTTCACCTTCTTCCCCATGCCATCCAGCCAGACTTCGTGCCGGGCCTTGGCGAGCGTCAAGAGGACGTCCTGCGTACGGCCAACCGCGAACGAGGGGACGAGCGCGAGGCCGCCGCGGTTCACGACCTGTTCGATCTTCCGTAGGAACGCGTGCTCCGACTTGAGCCGCTCCGGATGCTGACGTCCGGCGTAGGTGGACTCGATGAAGAGCGTGTCGCAATGGACGGGACGGGCCCCCCAGACGAGATCGGTTGTGAGCGTATGCAAGTCCCCGGTGAACAGGGTGGTCTCGGTCCCGTTCACTTCG
>VBLV01000303.1:3708-4244 GCA_005879045.1 Methanobacteriota archaeon
CCGTGATTTCGAGGTCTCCGATGTCGACGTTGTCGCCGAAGTCGATTGTCCGGTACCGGCGGCGCGCGGTCCGTAGGTCTCCGTCATCGAACGGGGCGTCGAAGCCCTCTGCGTCCGCGATTTTTAGGGAGTCCGCGAGGAGGAGATCCGCGACGTCGGCGGTCGGCGGCGTCAGGACGACGTCCACATCCTGGCGGCGGGTGACCCACGGGATCATCCCGGTATGGTCCAGGTGGGCATGGCTGATGAACATCCCGTCCACGGGCGGGGCGGGCAGCGGGTATTGCGGCGGGTCGCGAGGGAGCAGGCCGTAATCGAACAGAAGGGAAGTCGGTCCCTTCTTCAGGATCATCCCGAGGCGGCCGACCTCCGAGGCGCCGCCGAGAAACTGAAAGTCCATCGGTTCCGCCGTCGATGGTCCCGGGGTCTATAAGACCTTCGCGCTGCCTGGGATGAAGAGTCGTTGGCAGCGGATCGCGCGCGCCATCCGACGGCGGCCGAGGAGCATCATCGCGGCGTCGAGCAGTCGGTCGGAT
>VBLV01000307.1 GCA_005879045.1 Methanobacteriota archaeon
CGTTCCAGACGATCGACCGCGACGGGGTCGGCCAACTCATGCGGATGTGCGTCCAAAAGGGCCGCAAGGTCCGGCGGGACCTCGAGATCGGGATTTGCGGCGAACACGGCGGCGACCCCGCAAGCATCGCGTTCTGTCACGAGATCGGGCTGAACTACGTGTCCTGCTCACCGTTCCGCGTCCCGGTCGCTCGGCTCGCGGCCGCCCACGCGAAGCTACGCCAGGACGCCCATCGGGCCAAGGTCCACTAACCGAGGACCCGCATGGCGGACCTCGCGAGTTCTCCGTATTTCCTCCTGATTCTATTCATCGCGGCCTTCGCCTTGCCGCTCGTCTACCTCGTCTGGATCCGCAATTCTCCCCGATACGGCCGGGAGCCCTGGCCGACGGTTTTGAAGACCTTTGCATGGGGCGCCGTGTTCAGCGTGATCATCGCGATCATCCTGAGCGTCGTGTTCATCCTAATCCTCGGTCAGATCCAATCCCTAAACGCAGATTCAGCCGCTCAACGATTTCTTCGCGCGTCGTTTCCAAGACGACCCGAGCGCGTTAATCGGAGCGCTCCTTGTTGCGCCGATTGTGGAGGAGGCCGCAAAAGGAGTCGGAGCGACCGCGGGCCGTCCACAGACGCAGTCGAAGACGGATGGCCTCGTCTACGGGGCGGCGGCCGGCCTCGGCTTCTCCGCGACCGAGAACCTGGTCTACGCGCTCGCCGCGCTCCTCGTGCCGGGCGTGGGGCCCTCCGGTTCGCTCGTCGTGGTCGCGGTCCGATCGTTCTCGTCCACGTTCCTCCACGCGAGTTCCACCGCGGTGATGGGATATGGCCTCGCGAAGTCCTGGCTCTCGGGTCGCCCGCGGGCCGTCTTCCCATTCTACATCGTCGCCGTGGCGATGCATGCGACGTTCAACCTGTTCTCGACGCTGGCCGACGACGCGGCCCAGCAGAACAATCCGGCTGGCGCGGCGGTCGCCTTTCTGGCCGCCGTGAGCCTCGCGATTGTCGCAATCTCGGTTGTCCGGCTGAAACTCGTGACGCGCCGGTCGTCCGCTTCGCGCTAAGACAGGATCCCTCCGCGCGAAATTTTATTTACGCGGGACCGCGTGCACCACGGCACATGCGTTTTCGCTTCGAGATGCCCGGGGAAACCTACTCGAAGAACAAGGAGTCCTTCAAGCGGATCCTCGCAAGGCACGGCCTCCGTTGGCGGGGCAGTCTCGATCGTCCATTCTGGGCGAGTGGGAGCGAACGGGTGACGGCCCTCTTCGATCGGGACCAGGAGAAAGATGTCCTTCGCAATGCGACCCTCATCTGGGAGAGCGCGAAGAAATCGACCCTCCTGGAGGACCTCAAAGCGTGGGCGTGGGAGGTCGGTGCGAAGGCCTTGGAAGATCGATCTCCTTCCGCGGAGGAAGTGACGGACGAGGTCGAACAAGCCCTCCGGTACTGGGACATCGTGTGGAAGCCGAACGTGGACTTGCTCCGAGCGCAGGGCCGACCGAACACATGGATCGAAGCGGACGTGAAGCGGTGGAAGCGGCAGCGGCAGGAGAGACGCCGCGAGCTCATGGGACAGGCGACCGACTAGACCGCGAT
>VBLV01000177.1:0-431 GCA_005879045.1 Methanobacteriota archaeon
ACGGGGCACGTCTCCGCTCCTGGCGGAATCGCGGAGTTACACCGGGGGCACGGGATGGCCTCGCTGGTCAGCGCCTCCCCGCATCGAGGACAGCGCCGCATCCCGGATGGAACCGAGGCTTGGCAGATGCTACAGATGGCCTCGCTCTTCTCCGGTGAGGCGAGGAACTCGAAGATCCGATCGATGTCGCCCGGGGTCAGGCCGTCGACGGCGGCCAGTTCCTGTTTCGTCGTCGCGCGGAGCGTCGCCAGGCTCTTGTAGCCGGCGTCGAACAGGGCCATCGCCTTCTGCACCGTGGTGTCCGAAATCCGCGTGAACTCGCGGATCGCCTCCGAGAGATGGAGCGGCGTCACACCGATCGTGACCGCGTGACCATCGACATCCTTCCACTCCACGACGTGTTCCGATTCGACGGGCTTGTCTGTGAACAT
>VBLV01000177.1:479-7067 GCA_005879045.1 Methanobacteriota archaeon
GAGCTCCTTGTCCGTCTTGATGACCGTCGCGATGAAGTCGTCCACCTCGAGATCCAAGTCTTTCCGCATCTGCTGGATCCGACGGATCAATTCTCGCGCGTACGCCTCGGCCTGCAGCTCCGGTGTCACGCGAAGGTCGAGGTACACCTCGCCGTGCGGCGTTTCGACACGGGCGACCTCCGGGGGAAGCCCTTTCTCGACGCGCGCCATGGAAGAGTCAATCGAGAGCGTCTGCCCTTCAACCTGGAGCGCGTAGGATCCTCGCTCAAAGGCCCTCCGAATCTCCTCCCCGGGGCGGACCTCGAGGAGCTTGACGATCTTCGGCGCGAGGGCCTTGTAGGTCTTCCCGATCGCGGCAAGATCGGGTTTCGCCACGACGATCGTTCCAGGGAATTCCTCCGTCGACCCCAAGATCGCGAGGTCCTTTGCGTTCACCTGATCCAAGAAAATGCTTCGAAGGGCCGCGAGCGCCTCGGCCGCTTCGGGGGTCGCCGTCCGAACCGCGATCAGCTTCAGGGGCCAGCGGAGTTTGCGGCCTCCCTTCTGCCGTTCTTTGGAGACGACTTCCACGAGCTCTTGAACGATCAACATGGACCGCTCCAACTCCGGGCGGAGCTGTGGCTCGCGGACCTTGGGCCAGTCGAGCATGTGGACGCTCAGCCTTCGTCCATCGAGACGTTGGTAGATCGCCTCCGCGATGTGCGGCGTGACCGGCGCGAGGAGAAGAGCCAACGTGCTCAAGGCTTCGAAGAGCACGTGGTACGCGGCCAGCTTGTCCGGGTCGTCCGTCTCCGTCCAGGTGCGCCCGCGGACCAGTTTGACGTACCAGCGGGAGAGGTCGTCGAGGATGAACGACTCGACCGCGCGAGCCGCGCGGTGGAGGTTGTACGTCGTCATCTCCACATTCACGGTCTTCTTGAGACCCTCCAGCCGCGACAGGAGCCAATGGTCTTCCGGGCGCAGGTGGCCCTCGACGGAGGTTGAATCGCCTGCGAATGGATCGAAGCGGTCCAAGACCATGTAGGTCGTCGCAAATCGGAGCACGTTCCACAGGATGTTCAACGTGCGATGCGCGGTCCGGACGCCTTCCTCCTGGAACGTGATGTCGTCCCACGGCGCATTCACCGCGATGACGTAGAATCGCAACGGATCGACGCCGAACTTGCTGATGACGGTCTCCGGCTCGATGTAATTCCCGAGGGACTTGTGCATCTGCCGGCCGTCCGGGCCGTTCACCCATCCGTGCATGAGCACCTGGTCGTACGGGGCCCGGTCGAACGCCACGACGCCGGCCGCGAGTTGGGAGCTGAACCAACCACGAGTCTGGTCCGGTCCCTCGACGATCCAGTCCTGGGGCCACCAGCGACGAAATTCGTCCTCGCGGGCCGGATAGCCAAGGCTCGCCCAGCTCGAGACGCCGCTGTCGAACCACACGTCGACGGTGTCGGGCACCCGCCGCATCTCGCCGTCGCACTTCTCGCACGGCAGGACGACACGGTCGATGTCGGGCCGGTGGAGGTCCATTCCGTCCATGTAGCCCTGTGCCTTACGCAAGCCGTCCGCCGATCCGACGACCGTCCAATGCGTGCACTTGACGCACCGCCAGATCGGGAGCGGGATGCCCCAGTAGCGCTGCCGCGAGATGCACCAATCTCGGAGGTTGCTCGTCCAGTCGAGTTGTCGCGCGGATCCCGCCCAGTCCGGGAACCAGGTGACCCGCCCGACCTCCTCGACCATCTTCGGTTTGACGTCCGCTACCTTGAGGAACCATTGGACCGTCGCACGAAACAGGATCGGCGTCTTGCACCGCCAGCAGTGGCCGTACGCATGGACGATCGTCTCCTCCGCGAACAGCGCATGGGCGGCACGGAGGTCCGCGACGATCCGAGGATTCGCTTCCCTCACGCTCTGGCCCGCGTACGCCCCGGCGTCGTCGGTGAAGCGGCCCCGGGCGTCGACGGGAGAGAAGGCGGGCAGGCCCAGCTTCTGACCGAGTTCGAAGTCCTCCGGTCCGTGGCCGGGGGCGGAGTGCACGAGCCCGGTGTATTCCGCGACCACCGTTTCCGACGAGACCACCTTGTGGACCCACTCCCCTTTCACGGCTTTCTGGTACGGGAGCTTCGTGCGGAGGGGATGAAGGTATGCGAGCCCGACCAGGTCGCTTCCCTTTTTCGTCTCGACGACGGAATATTTCGTGATGCCCCCGCGGGCCATGATGTCGGGCACCGCGCTCTCCATGACCCAGATATATTCCGACTTCTTCCCGTGGGGAACCTGGACCTTCGCATATTGGAACTCCGGGTGAACGGCGATCGCGAGGTTCGCGGGAAGAGTCCACGGGGTCGTCGTCCAGATGAGTAGGGATTCGTTCGGCTTGCGGGCGACCCCGAACTTGACGTAGATCGAGGGATCTGTTTCATCGGCGTACTCGACTTCGGCATCCGCGAGGGCTGTCTCGCACCGCGAACACCACTGGATTGATCGCAACGCCTCATAGACCCACTCGCGCTCGTGGGCGTGTTTCAGGGTCCACCAGGCGGCCTCGATGAATTCATTGCGGATCGTCATGTAGGGCCGGTCCCAGTCCAGCCAGATCCCGAGCGACTGGAACTGCGCCGTCATCTTCTGCAGGAGGTCCGTGGCGAAGGTCCGGCAGGTATTCACGAACTTCTCGATGCCGAGCTCCTCGATCTCTTTCTTGTTCGTGATGCCGAGGGTCTTCTCGACCTGCACCTCGATGGGAAGGCCGTGCATGTCGTAGCCCGGCTGGTCCCGGACGTGGTAGCCCCGCATCCGGTGGTAGCGGACGACCAGGTCCTTGATCGTCTTGTTCAGGACCTGACCGAGATGGATCGATCCGGTCGTGAATGGCGGGCCGTCGCCGAAATAGAAGTCTTCGCCTGTCTCCCGCGCGGCGACCGTTTTCTGGTAGGCCTTCGTCCGGCTCCAGAATTCCTGGACTTGCCTCTCCACCTCTAGTGGAGCGTACGACTTCTCCGCCTGCTTGATCATCGCAGCCCCTTCCCGGGGAATCGGGCCCCGCGAGACTTCTTCCTCGCCTCGAGAAGCGGTCGACCTATCTGGCCAGCCGTATAAAAGCATGCAGTCGCGGTTGCGGACCCGCGCGTCGTACCGAGTCTCTTTGTGAGTCGATCAGTACGCGATGGCGGGCATCTTGCAGACGAACTCGTCGCTCGTCAATTGCCTGACCATGAACTCGGCAACATCGGCGCGAGAAATTCGGATTCCCCATCGCGGGATGCCATCGACGGCGACGCGATAGCGACCTTTCGGAGGTCCGTTGGTCAGCAAGACGGCCCTCACCGCGGTCCACTCTAGATTTCTTCGCTTGAGTTCTTCGAGCATCTCGCGATGTTCCCGGTAGACCGCGGGCAGCCACATTCGAAAGATTCGCAGGCCTATATTCCCGAAGAGGAATCCCGCCGACTCACCCAACGCACCGGCGGCTGACAGCGCCACGATTCGCCGAACATGATGCCTCTCCATGGCGTCGAGGATGTGTCGCACGCCCGTCGACAGGACAGGCGCCGGATTCCGAGCCGTGCTTCCCAGGGCGCTGAGGACGGTATTCTGGCCCGCGACCGCGTCATCCACCGTGGCGGCATCGAGGACATCGCCCGGCACGACCTTCACTCGGTCGAGGCCGACGCGCATCCGGCGGGGATCGCGGACGAAGGCGGTGACCTCGTGACCCGCTTGCACGGCTCGACCGACAATCCATCGGCCCGTGTCACCGGTTGCGCCGAACACAACGACGTTCACGAGGGCTGCACTCAGCCCTAATGCGGACGTCGCGGTTCATGAAGATGCCGCGATTCTCGAACGGGACGGTTTAGGACGGGGAGACGGGCAACCCGGACGCGAGGGCCGGGAGCGAGATTTGAACTCGCGTCAAGGGATCCACAGCCCCCTAGCATCACCAGGCTAGCCCATCCCGGCCGCACGCCGCCCAACCGAGGAGAGGAATATAGTATTTTGCTCGACCGCGGGCGATGGATCAGAGAGGATCGGAGTTGTTTCACACACCCCTCACACGGGTGCTCAACTAGCCGTACGACGAATGCGGTCCCCGAGGGAAGGCTTGTCCAAGGGCAGTACGGTCCGATCCGTTCACCGGTTCCGCAGAGAGGCGGAGCGCCGGCTCCAGCGGTCGGGCTTGGTCATCATTCTGTTGGGGTCCTCGGGAAGGGGACTCGACGAGCGACGGGATGTGGCGCACGTCTTGGCGCGTCGGGGAATCGTCGCTCTCGTCCCGGAGGACGATTTTCCCGTCGAGATCGGCCCTTCGGTGCTCGAGGTTGACGTCCTCGAACGGAGCGACGTGGATCTTGTGTTCCTGAGCATTGAATCGTGGGGCGCCGCCACGGAGTTTGGCCAATTCTCGTCCAATCCCAGGATCGCCCCGAAACTCCGGGTCCTGGTCCGACCCGAATACCACCCGGTCCACAGTCCCCCGGGCAGCTACCTCACCGACCTGTACCTGACCCATCTCGTCCGGTATGGCCACGTCTACCCCGTCGATGGAGGACGCCAAGCACCCGTGCCTTCGGCGAAGGCCCTCATCCCGATGCTCGTTGAACGTCATCGCGAGATCAAGGCCTTTCGGCCGTTGAACATTACTAAGTAAATATATTTATACCACGTAGAATATCGCTGACCTATGAAGAAGCTGGCCGACCGGGAGGAGACGGATCCCGAGGTCATTGACCGTCTGAGAGCTTACACGGCCCTGGACAATCCGATTCGGCTGCGGGCGTTCCGGTTGATCCACGAATCTCCCGGGGTGCCGTTCAACCAAATCGCGAGGCGCATCCGGATCGAGAGCGGTTTGCTCGCGTATCACATGGGCGTCTTGAAGGCCGCGCGGGTCGTCGACGTCACCTACGAGCGGGAAGGCAGGCAAGTCACCTCGTATCGACTCGGCGCGAGGGGCGAGGCGCTCTTCTCCGAACTGTTCCGCAAGCGACCGAGCCCGACGTCGAAAGCGGCGCAGGGCGTCCTCCGTTCCGTCGCGGTGCGACAACATTGATCCGGTGCGGCCCTCAGTTGTCTCGAGTCTTTCCGGGTAACGCGGCGATCGGGCCTCGGACCAGGAGGAACGCGACGAGTAGGAGGACAATTCCGGTGCCCATCACGACGATCATGACGAGGGCAATCGACGGCGAGATCAGGACGCCAATGCTCCCCGCAAACAAAAGGACCAGGCCGAGGATGCCGGCGACGATACTCGTCTTTCTCTTCCGCGCGGCCACCTGTTCTTGTACCCGCCGCCGCTCGGCTACCCTCGAAGGTCTCGGCTCCACGCTCCCTCATTCGAGCGAGCTTATTTGATGCCTCCGACGCCGGAGGATGCACAAGGGTTTTGTACGAATCGTCGGATGGTCTGGCGGTCCATGGGCACGAAGCGCGATCTCGTCTCGATTCTCGACGTGAAGGACGATCTCGTGGGTCTCCTCGAGCTCGCGGCGAGCATCAAGAACCGCACGAAGGCGGGGGAGCCGTACGAGCCGCTCCGCGGTAAGAGCCTGGCGATGATTTTCGAAAAGGCCTCGACCCGGACGCGGGTGTCGTTTGAGGTCGGGATGACGCAACTCGGCGGCCACGCCCTCTTCCTGAGCCCGAACGATCTGCAAATCGGACGGGGCGAGACGATCGCCGACACCGCGAGAGTCCTGAGCCGCTATGTGGACGGCATCATGTATCGGGCGTTCCGGAGAGAGAACGTCGTCGAACTCGCGCAGAATGCGAGCGTGCCGGTGATCAACGGCCTCGATGACAGGGAACACCCTTGCCAGGTCATCGCGGATCTCTTCACCATCTTGGAGCATAACGGCTCGTTCAAGGAGCTGAAACTCGCCTACGTCGGGGACGGCAATAACGTATGCAACTCGCTGCTCCTCGGCGCCGCGATCGTCGGCATGGACATGACGGCGGCCTGCCCGAGCGGTTACGAGCCCGACGCCGAAATCCTCGCGACGGCGCGGCGCATCGCGAAGGACAGCGGATCCAAGATTCACGTCGTCGCTGATCCCGTCGTCGCCGTGCAACAAGCCGATGTCGTGTACACCGACGTCTGGGTCTCGATGGGCCAGGAAAAAGAGAAAGAGCAACGCGAGAAGGTGTTCCGGCCGTACCAGGTCAATTCGAAGCTCCTCGACCACGCGAAGAGGGACGCGGTCGTGATGCATTGCCTCCCGGCGCATCGCGGTCTAGAAATCACGGACGAGGTGATGGACGGCCCGCGGTCCATCGTCTTCGATCAAGCCGAGAACCGACTGCACGCGCAGAAGGCGATCCTTTCGCGGCTCCTCGCTGGCGTCTGAAACGCTCTCGACAACCCGTATATAGCCCCCGTCCTTTGCGGGCGAAGATGCGCGGCCTCCGCGGGCGGCTCCGGATCCTCGCGGGTATCGTGGTCCTGGCCGCGACCGCGGTCGCGATCCTCAACCCCCCGGCGGCAATCAACGCGATCCAACTTCCTCTCTTCGCCCTGTTCTCGACGACCCGGATGGTCCTCGCCTACCTCTTGTCCCTGGTCTTCGCGATCACGTACGGGGCCACCGCGGC
>VBLV01000177.1:7185-8488 GCA_005879045.1 Methanobacteriota archaeon
TTCCTCATCTTCACGAGCATGGCGTGGAACATGGCCTTCGGCGTCTACGAGTCCCTCACGACAATCCCGGTGGACCTCGAAGCCGCCACCGCGAGCTTCGGCCTCCGAGGCATGCTCCGGTTCCGTCTCCTGGCCTTGCCTGCGGCAATCCCGAAGCTGGTCTACAACTCGATCCTCTCGTGGAGCAACGGCTGGTTCTTCCTGGTCGCGAGCGAGACCTTCACCGCGTTCGGGGGCACGTTTACCCGACCCGGACTCGGCTCGTTCATCACGAACGCGGGCATTGCGGGCGACAGTACCGGCATCGCCCTCGGGGTCGGCGTCCTCGCCGCGGTCGTCTTGGCCCTCGACACTTTCGTCTGGCGTCCCCTCGGCATCTGGTCGGAGCGGTTCCGGATGGAGACGACGGGGCACGAGGTCCCGCGGGTACCCTCGCCGTACGAACGATTCCGCTGGCTTCCACGGTTTCCACGCCTGCGACACACGTTCGTGACGGCGGTACAGCCAGTCGTCACCAAGTACCGCCGGGCATCCGTGCGCCTGGACCGCAGCTTCACGGCGCATCGTCGAATCATCCGGGACATTCGATACCTGGATCTCGCCCTGTTCCTCGCGATTCTGCTCCTGGTGGTGGTCGCCGGTTTGGTCGGTCTGGCGCGATTGTTCCTGAGCCCCCTTCCGCCTGCGGCCACCGAACTGCCCCGCGCGGCGGCCTCGTCGTTCATTCGACTCGCTCTCGCGTACGCGATCGCCCTGGCGTGGACGATCCCGCTCGCCGCATGGATTGGCCGGAACCCGCGCGGATCTCGCTACGTGACTCCGGTCCTCGAGGTCGCGGCTTCGCTGCCGGCCACCGCCCTGTTGCCGATCATCGTCGGATTCGCGCTCTTCGCCACCGCGAGTCTCGGGCCCGCGGCCGAGCTCTCCGCGGTCCTCATCGCGTTGTTCAGCATGCAGTGGTACCTGTTGTTCAACCTGATCGCCGGCGTTCGAGGCATTCCGGACGACCTGAACGAGGCCGCGCGATCGTTCGGACTTCGGGGGAAGGCGTACTGGCGGCGCGTGCTGCTGCCGGCGATGGTCCCCTCGCTCCTCACGGGGAGCATCACGGCCTGGGGCGCCGGATGGAACGCGCTGATCGTGTCCGAGTACATCCCGTTCCTGAGCCCACCGCCCCACGTGAGCGGCCTCGGCTACCTGCTCGACCTCGCGACGTTCAGCAAGCCGCCGGACAACGAGATGATCCTCCTCACGATCCTGATGATGATCGTCATCGTACTCGCGATGAACAAGCTCCTCTGGC
>VBLV01000308.1 GCA_005879045.1 Methanobacteriota archaeon
TCCGTCTGGCCGCGAATCGAAGCGTGCCGAGATCTCGGCAAATTGGTCGGAGACGCCAAGGCGATCGAAGGCCTCGAAGACGCCCTCAAGAACGACAAATTCTGGGGGGTCCGACGCGAGGCGGCCGTGGCCCTCGGGGAGATCGGGACGACGGCTGCGCGAGACGCGCTCCTGGGCGGGTCGAAGGACAAAGACAGTCGGGTGCGCCGGGGCGTGTACCGCGCCCTCGGTAATTTCCGGAAGGATGAAGTCGCGTTCAAGGCCCTTGCGAAGGCGTACCGCGAAGACGGCTGGTATTACCCGATGAATGCGGCGGCCCTTGCGCTCGCCGAGACGCGGCACGAGCAGGCGTTCGAGACGATCGTAGAGGGCATGGACCGGCGTTCCCAGGCGGAAATCCTCGCGCGAGGGGCGTGCATGGCCATCGCGAACCTGCGAGACGAGCGGGGTTTACCGGAGCTCGAGAAGCGGACCTCGGACGAATATTTCGAGATGGTGCGCTACGGGGCGGCATCGGCACTCGGGAAGCTCGGCTCGTTCCACGAGTCGCGAAGGGACGAGGTGCTCGAGCACCTGTCGATGCTCGTTCGGGATCCGAACTACCGCACCCGGCTCGGGGCGACGTTGGGGCTGGGGGAGCTCGGTTACCCGAAGGCCGAGGACGAGCTCCAGCGAGTCTCGGAAGCCGAACCGATGAGCAACCTTCGGACTAACGCCCGGAAGGCGATCGCGACGCTCCGAGAGAAACACGCCGAATCGGCGAAGAAAGTCGAACAACAGGCCGAGCTGGACAAGTTGAAGGACGAAAACAAGGATCTGCGGTCACGCATCACCGCAATCGAGGCTCGCGTCGAGGCAATCGGAAAGCGGCGGAAACGGTGACCGAGCTGCCGCTCCACGAGAACACAAGAAGCGGGTCGGGGAGCTACGAAACCGGCTATGTCGGGACGTTTCGGGAGCGTGCGGGCTTCTCAGTAGACGGAAGACCGTGCTTTGATCCGAACGACACGCCTTCGGCCGCGATGGGCTTCGGTGGGTTGGAGAGCTCGAGTACCACCGCGTTCTCCTGAGGTTCCGTCCGGATGCCTCGGCCGCCGAGGTCCGCGAATAAGGCGCGCGCCATCTCCTCGTAGAACAAGGAGTACTTGTGGCCAGAGCCGTGTCTCAAGACGATGACGGTCCGCGAACCGTCTCGCTTTTCTTCGTATGAGCTTGGGCATGACCTGCAGTACCGTCTCGAGGTCCAGATGCTTGAACATGAAGGTCGTGAACGCTCGATAGACGTCCGCTCCCGCCCACCGGCCCAGGTCTCGCACCTCGTCCTCGGAGAGGAGCTCGATCATTCGTGAGAGCGCCTCTCTCGGCATCGCGATGAAACCGAACCGGTCGGCGTACATGTCCCACTCGACGAGCCGGCGGAGGGCTTTGTTCGCCAGGAAACTGACGCTGACTCCTTCCCGCTCCGCCCACTCGCGGAGCTGGCGGTCGACCGTTTCGTCGATCCGAAATGCCCGTGTCGTAGTCTTTCGACCTTGCATTCGGAATCCCACGCGGAAACCGGGAGGGGGTCTGAGAGATTCAAGAATGTTTGCGTCAGATTATCACTTTCGAACAGCCGCATTATGTCGCGCACAATGTGATGCGCTGCAAACGTGATGGCTATGTCGCCTCGCGCGTTACACTGGTCATGACCCACCTGGTCCGCCACGCCGCGAGGCGCAGAGTCCCTGTGGGCGGCGCCGGCGCCGATACGAAGAACTTCTCAGAGAGAGGTGCCTCTATGCAAACACCCCCCGTTAATCAAACTGCCTGGAATGGAAACAACCGTACCTTCGCCTGGGACCACCTAAAGCTCGCACACTCACTCCTGGATCCTGAGGCCCTGGAAATTTTCCGGTCCACTTCCGTCGAAGAGCTGACGGCGAATGAACTGAGCCGCCGTTGCGGGATGTCGACTGGCCGATGCTATCGATGGTTGCGCAGGCTCGAGTCCCTTGGACTTCTCGTTTCGCGGGAAGGCCGACCGCAGAGGAGTGGAGTCCCGCCGCGGCGGTTTCGCTCGGCGCTGCAGTCGATCAGTGTGAGCCTCGCGGAGGACCAGATTCGGACGCGTATCGCGGTGAACGAGGGCTCGATCCCACTCGTCTCGGAGTCCATGACGATGATCGAAGCGCCGGACACGGCTCTCGTTCCGAGGGGCCGTTCGCACCGACGGCGGGTTGGCGCGGAACGCGTCCACTTCGTTGACCCACCCAGGACGATTCCCGAATCCCGACGCAAGCTCCCGATCAACCTCCCGGCGTTCTTAGAAGAACCCCTCTCCCGCCTTCCGGAGCGCCGGTGAGGTCCATGCAAGCCCACGAGTTTCAGAGGCAACAGGCGATCCGCCAAGACGTCCAGATCGTCCCGACGCCCGGAGACCGGGAGGTTGTGCAGGCCGCGCACCGCCGCCTTCTCGACGATCCTGGGGACGTCGATGCGCTCTTCGCCGTTGCGGCGTGGGATGAGATCGTCGGAGACCAAGACCACGCGCTGCAGCTGTTGAACCGGCTCGTGTCTCGGAAGCCGGACTACCCGGGTGTGTGGTGGCTGCGCGCGCGGATCCTGAAAGACCTTGGACGGCCACGCGACGCGATCGCGTGCGAAGAGATCGCCCGG
>VBLV01000021.1 GCA_005879045.1 Methanobacteriota archaeon
GAGCAGATCGAGGCCATCCGCAAGTCCGTGCCAGGCAAGGCAATCATCGCCTGTTCGGGGGGCGTCGACAGCACGGCGGCAGCGGTGCTCGCGAGTCGCGCCCTCGGAGATCGCCTTCTCGCCGTCTACATCGACACCGGGCTCATGCGGAAAGGAGAGACCGAGGACGTCGCGCAGACCCTGAAGGAACTCGGCGTGCGGCACCGGATCGTCTTCGCCGCGGACGAATTCTTCGCGGCCCTGCGGGGCATCGTGGACCCGGAGAAGAAGCGGTCCGTGATCGGGCGCAAGTTCATCGAGCTCTTCGAGCGAGAGGCGACCGCCTTCGAGGCCGACCATCTGGTCCAAGGGACGATCGCGCCGGACTGGATCGAGAGCGGGGGCCAGCTCCGAGATCGGATCAAGACCCATCACAACGTCGGCGGCCTCCCGGAGAACATGAAGTTGAAGCTCGTCGAACCGCTGCGCGACCTCTACAAGGACGAGGTCCGGTCGGTCGGCCGGGCGCTCGGCGTGAGGGTCTCCGAGCGACAACCGTTTCCCGGGCCCGGACTCGCGGTTCGGGTGGTCGGCGAAGTGACGCCGGATCGGGTCGCCCTCGTCCGAGGCGCGTCCGCCATCGTCGAGGAGGAGATCCAAACCGCGGCCGGCCGCGGTCTCATGCCCCTTCCGTGGCAATACTTCGCCGTCCTCTTGCCGGTGCAGACCGTGGGGGTTCACGGGGATCTTCGGGTGTACGGCCAGACGGTCGCGATTCGCGCGGTCGACTCGATCGACGGCATGACCGCGGTGTACTCGAAAATCCCGCATGAGGTCCTCGACCGCATCTCGATCCGAATCACGAACGAGGTCGGGGGAATCAACCGCGTCGTGTACGACGTGTCGAACAAACCCCCCGCGACGATCGAGTGGGAATAAGCCGCCGCCTCAGGGAAATCTTTTTCTCATTGGGCCGCTACGGGACTACCATGCGTGTCTACGTCGTCGACAACGGGGGCCAGTGGACTCATCGCGAGTGGCGGGTCCTGAAGTACCTCGGCGCCGACACGAAGATCGTCGCGAACGACACGCAGGTTTCGGAGCTGGACGGCCTGGACGGGCTCGTGCTGTCCGGCGGCGCTCCCCGGGTCGGGGTGGATCCGGGAAAGATGGGCCGGAACGGGGAGTACCTGGACTCGTTCGACGCGCCGATCCTCGGAATCTGCGCGGGGCACCAGTTCATGGCAAAGCATCTCGGAGGCGACGCAGCTCCGGCCAAGGTTCCAGAGTTCGGCAAGTCCATCGTGCAGGTCCACCAACCCGACGTCCTCTTCGAAGGTCTCCCGAACCGGTTCGAGGTGTGGGAGTCCCACAACGACGAGGTCACCCAGCTCCCGCGGGACTTCGTGGCCCTCGCGAGCTCCGAGAACTGCGACATCCAGGCGATGCGACACCGCGACCGGCCCCTCTTTGGCCTTCAATTCCATCCGGAGGTCGAGCACACCCAGTTCGGGGCCGACATCTTCCGAAATTTCCTGAAGCTCTGCGAGAGTTCGAAGTGAGGCCCCGTGACGGGCCAGAGTTCCCGCTCAGAAGTCCTGAAAGAAGCGCTCCGGGCCCGTCATGACGAACCGTTCGAAAAGGCACTGGGTCGGGCGATCCGCCATCTGGGCGGTCAGTACTCGGAGTACCTTGCGCTGATCACGACGGTCCGCGAGTATGCTCACGCCCACGACTTGGACTTGCGCGAGGCGGCTAGGGCGCTCGCGAGTCAGCCGTAGACGCCCGGGTTCACGAGGAATTCGGGCCGGCGGCCGTCGAGGACCTTGAGCACCTGCTCCGCGATGATCAATCCCGCCCTCGCCTGCGCCTCGCGGGTCGATGCACCGAGGTGCGGGGTGAACACCACATTGGGTGCGGCGAGGAGTGGACTCCCGACCGGCGGCTCGGTGTCGAACACATCGACCGCGGCTCCGGATAGCTTCCCGGACCGCAACGCATCGGCCAGCGCCGCCTCCTGGACGATCTCCCCACGGGCGCAGTTCACGAGGATGGCCCCACGTTTCATCTGGGCGAACTCGGCTGCCGCAACCATCCCTTTCGTCTCGGGGGTCAGAGCGGCGTGGACGCTCACGACATCCGCCTCCCGGAAGACGGTTTCCTTGTCGACGAGGTGGATCCCGACGGTCTCCGCGATCGACGCGGGGAGATACGGATCGTACGCGATCACGCGCATCCCGAACGCTTGCGCCCGTTTCGCAACCTCCGCGCCGATCCGCCCCGATCCGACGAGGCCGAGGGTCTTCTCAAACAGTTCCCGGCCCTCGAGTTTCTTCTTTTCCCACCGGCCTTCCTTGACGGATCGATCCGCCTCCGGAAGGTGCCGGAAGAGGGAGATCACGTGGCCGATCGCCAGTTCCGCGACGCTGATCGTGCTCGCGGTCGGGGCGTTCACGACCGGGATCTTTCGGGCGGTCGCCTCCGCCACATCGATATTGTCCACGCCGACTCCCGCGCGACCCACGACTCTGAGGTTCGGACCGTGGGTCAAGACCGCCTTGGAGACAATCGTCCGGCTGCGGACGATGAGGGCGTGATATCCGGCGACGGTGTTGAGGAGGCCTCTCGAATCGAGCTCCTGTGCGTCGACTTCGTGCGTTTTCCGGAGGGTGGAAATCGCCTCCGGTTCGAGCCCGTCGGTGATCAGGATTTTCATGGTCTGCGCCGGATAAACGCATCCCGGTAAAAAGGAGTCAGGCCAACAGGGCGAGGACGGTCAGGACGACGAGAGCCAGGAAGAGGACCAGGCCGATGAGGAGCATCATGCGGGTCATTCGCGGATCGGATCCGAAGATGACCGGAATCGGCCCGAGGAACAGGACTCCGCCCCATCGCCGGGCCGGCGGTGCGCCTTCTGGCGAAACGGGCGAGACGCCTCGGTCCCCCGGCTCCGCGACGAGTCGCGAAGGCCACAACAAGAACGTCAGCAGGAAACCCGCGAAGACCAAGAAAACCCCCAAGAGTGCAAGGGGACCGGTCCCGACGATCACCGGGATGACGAGGACCAGGTACACGTTTGCCTCCCCGCGGGACACGGCGAAAGCCATCGTCAGCACGCCGGCGAGGAAGGAGGCGGGGCCAAGCCAACGGATCAGGCGCACTCCCGACGCATTCCCGCGGACTCGCTAAAACTTTGCCGCCTTCTTGTGGGCGGTGCGTTGGTACTCCTGAAGCGGGACGACCGCGAGATCCCCCATGGAGGACTCCTCGATCGCTTGGACGGCGGCCTCAGCGGCTTGGACCGTCGCAATGAACGGGATGTTCAGATCGACCGCCAGGCGGCGCATCATGTACCCGTCCCGCCGCGCCCCGGTCGAGTTCGTCGGCGTGTTGATGACCAGGCGAATCTCCCCGCGCCGCATGAGCCCGAGGGCGTCCGGGGATTCGTTCTCGCTGATCCGGTACACGGTCGTCGCGTCCACGCCGTTCTCCCGGAGGAACTGCGCCGTGCCGCGCGTCGCAAAGATCCGCAGGCCGATCCGCGCCAGCCGCTCGACCACGGGGAAGATCGTCGGCTTGTCCTCGTCACGCACCGTCACGTACACCGCCCCCTGGGTCGGGAGCGGATTCCCCGCGGCGAGCATCGCTTTGTAGTACGCGCGGCCGAGCGACCGATCGATCCCCATGACCTCTCCCGTGCTCTTCATCTCCGGGCCGAGAATCGTGTCGACGCCGGGCAGGCGCTGAAATGGGAACACGGGAGCCTTCACCGCGACGTGTTTGATCTTCGCCTCACCAACAAAGCCCAAGGAGCGGAGCGAATGGCCGAGCATGACCTTCGTCGCGACCTTGGCGAGCGAGATCCCAATCGCTTTCGAGACGTACGGCACCGTGCGGCTCGCCCGGGGATTCGCCTCGAGGACATAGACCACGTCGCCCTGAACCGCGAGCTGGAGGTTCATCAGACCGACGATATGGAGCGCCTTGCAGAGCCTGCGCGTAATAGTCCGGATGTCTTCGAGGACGGCCTCCGACAGCGTCTGGGCCGGCAGGACGCAGGCCGCGTCCCCGGAGTGGATGCCGGCCTCCTCGATGTGTTCTTGGATGCCTCCGATGAAGATGTCTCGTCCGTCAGCCACGACATCCACGTCGATTTCGGTCGCATGGGCCAAGTATCGGTCGACAAGGACCGGATGGTCCTTTGAGACGCGAACGGCCGTTTCCATGAACCCCGCGAGGTCTTCCTCGGTGTAGACGATCTCCATGCCGCGGCCGCCCAACACGTACGAAGGCCGGACGAGCACGGGATAGCCGATCCGTGCGGCCAGCCCCCGCACTTCCTCGAAGCTGTAGCCCGAAGCGGCGTCGGCTTGGTGAATCCCGAGGCGGCGCATCAAGGCGGCGAACTTGCGCCGGTCCTCTGCGAGGTCGATCGACGCCGGCGGAGTGCCAAGGATCCGCGTCCGAGCGCGACGTCGGCGCAGCGCTTTCGCGAGCGGCAGCGCGAGGTTGATCGACGTCTGGCCGCCGAACTGAAGGATCACCCCGTCCGGTTTCTCCTCCTCGATGATGTTCAGGACGTCCTCGAGCAGGAGCGGCTCGAAGTACAGTCGGGTGGAGATGTCGAAGTCGGTGGAGACCGTCTCCGGGTTGTTGTTCGCAATGATGGCGGCGACGCCCTCTTCTCGCAATGCGAAGATGCCTTGGACGCAGCAATAGTCGAATTCGACTCCTTGGCCGATTCGAACGGGTCCGCTGCCGACGATCAAGACTTTTCGTCCCCTCAGCCGCGGCGTCTCCCCCGTTGCCTCGTATGTCGAATAGAAGTAGGGCGTCCGCGCCTCAAATTCGCCGCCGCACGTGTCGACCATCTTGTAGGCCGCACGCGGTCGATCCCGACGGATCCGCTCTTCGGAATTTCGAGTGAGCGCAGCGAGGGACTCATCTGCGAACCCGGAGCGCTTCGCCTCGGCCAGTAGCACCCGGGTCCGACGGGATTCTCGAAGACGTGACTCCAGGAGAACGAGGTGGCGGACTTTTTCGATGAAAAACGGGTCCCAGTCCGTGAGCGCCGCGATCTTCTCGGGCGCGAACCCCCGCCGCAGCGCCTCAGCAATCGAGAAGATCCGTTCGGATGTGGGCTCCTTCAGTTCCCGGACGATCTCGTCATCGGTGGCGGGACCCGAGTCGAGGCCGACCCGGTCAACCTCGAGGGAGCGCACGGCCTTTAGGAAGGACTCCTCGAACGTGCGGCCGATGGCCATGACCTCCCCGGTGCTTTTCATCGACGTGCCGATGCGCCGGTCCACCGTCGGGAATTTGTCGAACGGCCATCGCGGAATCTTCGTGACGACGTAATCGAGGGTGGGTTCGAATGAAGCGAGCGTTTTCCCGGTGACCGGGTTCGGGATCTCGTCGAGGCGGAGACCGATCGCAATCTTCGCCGCGATGCGGGCAATGGGATAGCCGGTCGCCTTCGACGCGAGCGCGGACGAACGGGAGACCCGGGGGTTCACCTCGATGACCCGATACTCCCCCGTCCTCGGATGGACCGCGAACTGGATGTTGCATCCGCCCTCGACGCCCAGCGCGCGGATGATCCGGAGCGCGGCCGATCGCAAGGTCTGGTGATCCGTATCGCTCAGCGTCTGGGCCGGAGCGACCACGATCGATTCGCCCGTGTGGATCCCCATCGGATCGAGATTCTCCATGTTGCAGATCGTGATGCAATTGTCCGGGGCATCGCGCATCACCTCGTACTCGAACTCCTTCCAGCCGAGGACCGACTCCTCGACGAGCACTTGCTTGATCCGAGAGTAGGCGAGGCCGAAGCCCACGATTCGTTCGAGGTCCTCGGGGGAATGAGCGACCCCGCTCCCGGCCCCTCCCAGGGTGTAGGCCGCGCGGACGATCGCGGGATAGCCGATTTCCTCCACGAACCCGCGAGCCGACTCGAAATCGGAGGCCGCGTGGCTCCGGGGAATCGGCTCGCCGATCGAACGCATAAGG
>VBLV01000022.1 GCA_005879045.1 Methanobacteriota archaeon
CATCTCGGTCGCGCAACCCATGCTCGACGCGACGATCCCAGACGGTTCGCGTCTGCAGGCCACCCTCGGCATGCACGTCACGAAGCGAGGATCCTCGTTCACCATCCGGCGATTCCGGGAGAACCCCTTCACCCCGCTCGACCTCGTCCGATTCAAGACGATGTCGCCCGAGATGATGGCCTACCTGTGGCTCGCGATCGAGAACGGGCAGTCGATGCTGATCTGCGGCGGTACCGCCTCCGGGAAGACGACGACCCTGAACGCGATCCTCCTGTTCATCCCGCCCCAGATGAAGATCGTGTCCATCGAGGACACGCGGGAACTGAACTTGCCCCACGAGAACTGGGTCCCGCTCCTCACCCGCGCCGGGTTCGGAGGTCGCGTCGTGGCCACCGGGAAACCCGCGGGCGAAATCGACATGTTCGACTTGCTCACGGCGGCTCTCCGTCAGCGCCCGCAGTACATGATGATCGGAGAGGTCCGTGGACCCGAGGCGTTCGTCGTGTTCCAGGCGATGGCGACCGGCAAGTCCGCGTACACGACGTTCCACGCAGACGACGTCCAGGCGATGGTCCACCGCCTCGAGAACGATCCGATCAACCTGCCGCGGGCCCTCGTCGCAGCCCTCGACATCGTCCTGCTCCAGGCGCAGGTGAAGGTCGGCACGGACATGACGCGGCGCGTGAAGGCGATCGTCGAGGTCGTCGGGACGGACCCGGAGTCGAACGAGTTGATCACGAACTCCGCGTACACCTGGAACCCGGCGGATGACACGTTCAACTATTCCGGCCACTCATACGTCTACGAGAAGATCTCCCTCGCCCGGAACTGGAACCAGCGGAGGATGGAACAGGAGGTCAAGCGCCGCCTGGACATCTTCGAGTACATGAAGCGGATGGAGATCAAGAACTACCGGGATGTCGCGAAGATCGTGTCGTCGTACTACAAGGACCCGGACGGCATGATCAAGATCATCCGCGACACGCTGCAAGCGCAGGGCGTCGCGGTGCCCGCTGCCTGACGAGGCGTTACGGAACCGCTCGACGGACGCCGAGGGAGAACGCCCCCGACGCCGCGAGGCAGCCCCCGAGGACCAGGAACAGGATCGCATTCGCATTGCGCGCGAGGAGCCATCCGGCCAGCGCCGCCCCGAGCGATCCGATGCCGAAGACACTCGAGAACGTGAAGCCGAAGCCCAGCCCCCGAAGCGGGCGCGGGACTTCTCCGGTGACGAGCGTATTCTGAAGAGGCTCGAGGGAGAAGAGGAGAAAGCCGAACACCAACGCGGCGGCGATAAAGGCGCCTCCCAGCGGGAGGATTGCCAGGAGGACGAGAAGAGAAGCGGCCGCCGCGGACAACGGGAACAGGATCCGTTGCGGTTGACGGCGGTCCGCGAGCCGGCCCGATAAGACTTGCCCGATTGCGCCGAGGGCGAGGGCGAGCGCAAAAAACCCAGCCCCGACGAACCGAGGGAGGAACGTGAGCCCGCCTTGATACGCGAACCCCGCAAACATGTAGACGAGAAGGATGAACGCGAACGAGCGACTCAAGAGGCCGACGTGCGCGCGGCTGGTAGCGGGCACATCCGTGGAGATCTTGGTTGGCAACCGGGCAAAGGTGAGCAGAGCCAGCGCGACGAGGCCCGGGATGACGAGGAGGCTGGCAACCGGCCGCCACGACCAACCCACGGCCAGCGCTGTGCCGACGTACGCCGGGCCGGACGCGATCCCGAGGCTCCCGCCCATCCCGTGCCATCCCATTCCGCGGCCTTGCTCGGCCACCGCGCGGGAGATGATCGACAGCCCCGTCGGATGGTAGATTCCCGAGAAAAGGCCTAAGGCGCCCAGGGAGACGGCCAAGAGAGGGACCGACGGGCTCGCCGCGACCCCCAGCATCGACACGGCGATCCCCCCGGCACAAAGGAGCAGGAGGCGGGCGGGCGTCCCCCGGTCTGCAAGGAAGCCGAACGGGACGGCCCCGAGGCCGTAGAGGCCGTATCCGGCCGCCGCGAGGAGGCCCAGGGTCACGTCGTCCACGCCGAACTCCGTCTTCCACGCGAGCAAGAAGACAGGGATCGACAAGATGTTGGCATGGACCACGCCGTGGAGAAAGCCGAGGACGGCCACGACTCGCCGATCCTCCCGCCGCATCCGGGGCCGCATCGCCGCAGCGGGATAAGGATTTCTGCGGTCACATCCGCAGAATCGCGCGGACGACACCCGGGATCTCGAGGACCAGGCTCACGACGACCAACCAGAGTCGCCACACGCCGCGACGGAGTCGCATGACCACGAACAGGGCGTGGCAGACCCATGGTCCTTTGGGAATCGTTCGGCCCGCGCCGAACGGGCTCCGCCGAACGACCACGCCGCGTGGGAGCGCGTCACCGAGCGAGCGGCTCACACGTCTTTGTCTTCCTTCGAATCCTCGTCGTCATCCGTTTCGGACTGCGATGCGGCTTCCTCTTCTTCCACCGCCTTCTTGACGATCTTCTTTTGGATGAGCGGTTGGGGCGTGATCGCCTTACGAATCACGCGGCGCGGGATCGCGTCCGCGGCGGCAGCTCCGGCCGAAACGCCTGGCGCGATGGTCGGCACGGCTTGCGACGCAGCGGGAGTCTCGGAGGGCGCGGCCCCGCGGACCGGCTGGCGAGCCGTGGATGGGACCTGCACGACGGTCGCTCCGCCTCCCCCGCCGCTCGGTGGGCGCTGCACTTCGCGCATCAGCGATCCGCACTTGTGGCAGACATTCGCCGTGACGGAGTTGAGGGTGCCGCAGGTCGGGCACGGCTTCGAGCCCATCTTGCGCATCTCCTCTTCCTCGCGGAGCCAGTCTTCGAAGGTGAGGAAGGTGGGTTGTTTCTTCCACAACTCCTGGAAATCGCGGTCCGAGAGATCGCGTCCGAGCTCCCTCGAAGCCTCTTGACGCAGTTTCGACACGACTTCGTCGTACTGCAGACGCATCTTCTCCTCGTAGTCCACCATCTCGACTTCGCCGGTCGCGAACTCGACGCCGCACTCCGGGCACTGCTTCACGTCGACCGGGATCCAAGCTTGGCAGTTCGAGCACTTCGCCATGTCCCGTTCGAACTCGACGCCGCACTTCGGGCACGTCGTCGCGTCCTCCGGGATGAAGGCACCGCACTCGCCGCACTCGACCATCTTGCCGAGGCCGTAGACTTTCCAGTACACCGTGATGCCGGCCACCACCGCGACGGCCGCGCCGAGGATAACCAGGAAGAGCCACCACGGGACGCCCAGAATCGGGACGGGGCTGCTGAGGAACGGCAGGGTCTTCTTCACCATGATCGACTGGGTCTGCGGCCCGATGATACCGGACGACGGCGTGACGACGACGTCGTAGGGCCCGTCCGCGAGTCCCGACGGCACGTTGACCGTGCCGAGGAAGAATCCGTCGCTCTGGGTGATGGTCGTGTTGGAAGCCAGGACCGCGGCGCCTTGCCGCAGTTCGATCGTGAGGCCGACGCCCGAGATCCCATTATTCGTGCTCTGATCCCGGACATATCCGGTGACGCTCAGCGAAGACCCCGGCTCAAGCGTCTGCCCCGCGGTCGGCGAGAGCATCGCGACATAGCCCAGAGGCGGCTGGACGTTTAGCGTGATTGTCGCCGTGTTGTTGGCTTCCTGCGCGGCTCCGCCCTCGTTGATCCGGTTGTCCGGATCGACCTTCAGGAGGATCTGCTGGTTGCCGGTGACTGGGATGCCGCTCACGTTCAGCGAGACGTTCAGGAACGTCCCGAGGGTGCGGCCGTCCACCCGACCGACCTGGGTCGCGCCGAAGAACGCCGCGACCGAGACGTTCAACGCGGCGGTCTGGCCTGCGTTGTACACCAGGACGTAGACTGTAAAGGGCTGATTCTGCGTTACGGTCCGCACGCCGGGATAGTCGCCCTGGTGCAACGCCAGGTCCGGCGGGGTGAGCGCGTTCACCGAGAACGTCGCATTGTTGTTGCCCAGGACATAGTCCTTGTTGCGGATGTCGACCCCCGTCGCGGTCCTCAGGCTGAAGGTCAGGAGATGAGCTCCCGTGGATGTCGGGCGCCAGAGCACCGTGAGGGTCGCGTCGACGCCGGGACTGATGTCGAACGTGACCGGTCCGCCGACCCGCTGCGCTCCTTCCCAGACCTCCAGGATCGCCCCGGCGGCGCGGTTCGTCCCGGCGTTGTGGACCACGACTCGCACGTGCGCGTCGTTGTTGAGGACCGGGTCAGTAGCGAACTGGACGTCCGAGGACGAAATCGCGAGGTCGGGCCAGGTGAAGAGCGTGAAGCTGCGCAGGAGGATGTTGTTCCGTTCGTTCGTTTCACGGGTTGCGCCGCCATCGGCGACGGAGGCCACCGGCGGGTCCACGACCGCGGACACGGTCCGGCTCGACTCGAGCGCGCCGTTCGGACGCCAGATGATCGTGGCGGTCGTCGTCGCGTTCTTCGGGACGAGCGCGAGGACGGTGTCGTTGATCCAGACTCCGGCCGCCATGTAGTCGATCGGAGCGAAGTCCATGAGGCCGTCGCCGTTGCGGTCCACGTTGTCCTCGAAGAAGCTCACCCGGACGTTCCGGACGTTCACTTGACCGATGTTGCGGATCGTCGCGGTCACTTGGATGTCCGTGTTGATCGGCTGCAGCGCCGACGCGCCGTTGCCGCCCAAGACGGTTATCGCGGTGATGCTGAGGTCCGGGGTCAGGCTGGCGAACGTGAGCTGTGAGAGCGTGTCGCTCGTCACCAGGGCGGAGGCCGGGGCGTCGGGCTGGTATGTCGTCAGGTCGACGACGGCGGATCCGGTGGCGAGGTACGAGTTGTTCAGGATCCGGGCCGAGGTCGTTCTAGTCTCCGCGAAGGCTCGGTACAGGATCGATCCGTTCGGAGCCGAGACAGGCCAGGTCGTCGAGTTCGCGAAGTAGATGTCGTCGACCGCCGGGTCCGGGACCGTGAAGGGCGTGAGCGTGTTCGGGTCCAGGCGTTGGAGCACGATGCGGACATTCGCGTCGGAGAGGAGGGTCCCCGTCCCGTCGACCGCGTTGACGTGAAGCCACCAGTAGCGGCTTACCTGGGCGCCTCCGGTGATCATGCCGACCCACCACGAGCCGCTCGGATCGAACGTTTGCACCGAGGTGAGTTGCACGTTCTGGGTGCCGCCGAAGACCAGTTGGGACGTTTGGACCTCGTTGAAAGTCGTGTTCCGAATGTCGAGGTCGACGGTGTTCACGTTCCCGTCGTCCGTCGTGAAGGCGAGGGTCGTGACGCCCGTGAGGGTCGCGTCCCAGAGGTGCGTCGTCTGGACCGTGTCGATCCAGAGGCCAGGGCCGAGGAACGAATCGCGCACGAGGGTCGCGCTCCCGCCGAACAAGGTCACGTTCGCGTCGATGGTTGTGTCGGAGATCGTGAGGCTCGAGGCGGGCCCCTCTTCGCGGAGCATGCCGGGGGAACCGCGGGCCGCCAACGTGAGGGCGCTCCCTCGGCTCGTGACCAGCGTCCCGCCGTTCGAGACGTAGAAGGGGAGCGGGTAGTTGCTCCAGACCGTGGAGTTGACCAGGGTCAGCCGGCCGCCTGAGAGGATCTTGACGTACGCCCGCGAATTACCGTCCGAGCCTTGGTCGACGTACAGGCCGCCGTCCGTGATCGAGACGGAGCCCGAAATCTCGAGGCAGCTCGACACGGAGACGGAGCCGACAATCTGCCGATCGAACGACCAAGACGTGACTCCGGTGGGGCACACCTGCAGATTGCTGAAGGACATCGTGACCGATTTGGAATTGTTCGCGGCGCTGATGGCCGGGTACGGGTCGAAGAACTCGTCGCCGGCCGTGCTCGAGGCCGCGTACGTCACCTGCTGGTGGTAGTTCCCGAAGGACTCTGCGTTCGGCAGGCTGGCCGTCGTGATTTGATCCGTGAACAGCGGGATGAGCGCGAGGCCGTTCGCATCTGTGCGGTTCCACGCGTTCGTGCCGCTCGAGGTCCGATGGAGGTACCACAGGGTGCGCGAGGTCGGCGTCGTCGCGAGGGCGTTGTCGGGATACTGCGCGGTCGTGCTGCTCGGACTGAGGGTCGACCAGACGGTCGCGCCGCTCACCGGGATCCCGCTCGAGTCGACGACGGTCGCGTAGAGCCATCGCATGAAGTCCACGTTCCCCCCAGCGGCGGTGGGCCGGAACGCCGGCGCCCAATCCGATTTCGCGGCCGGGTCCTGGGTGCGGTCGATCGTGACGTTGTACAGGTACGCGTTCGAGGTGCCGTCGACGCGCAGCTCGTTGTGCACGCCGGCCACGTTCGAGTAGTCCACCCCGACGTAGGAGTCGTAGGAGTACAGGTTGCTCGTCGAGGTCAGGAGGACGTTTCCGGGGGTGCCGCCGGGGTATTCGTAGAGCCGTTCGATCCGGGAGCGATACAGGCTCGCGGTCGTCGTCGTCCAGGCCATCAGCGGCGCATCGTTGTTGTCATCCGTGTTGAGGCCGAGACCGGAGAGCTCCGAATCCGTGAAGCCGGTGATCTTCGAGTCCGTGACGTTGATCGTGGCACTCGTCGCGTTGAACCAACCGGGGAATTTCAGCGAAGCGCCGTTCTTCATCGTGAACCGGCTGTTCGCGCCGGAAACCGTGAAGGCCAGTTTCAGGAAGGGAGAAATCGAGTCCGTCTGGGTCGTGACGATCGAGTGGTCCAGAACGAATTCGCCGCCCGCATTCACGTTGAGCGCGTAGCCCTGGTGCGATGTGTCTTTGGAAAAACTCAGGCCACCGTCGGTGAGCGTGAGGCTGCCGCCGGAATTGACGCTGATCGTGCCGTCGACCGAATAGAGGATTCCACTGCACACTTGCGTGTTCGTGATCGTCCAATCTCCGGTGATGACGCCGCCGACCTGGTCGCAGGTTCCCGCCCGCGCGGCCGGGGCGAGGGCGAGGAGCGCGGCGAACAAGGCCCCGAGGGCGACCGACCAAACGATGAGGAGTGTGAGGGCCCTCGCATTCCGGGCGGCCCCGCTAGACATCGGACCACCTTCGCGGGTTGAGGCACCGGGCTAGCTCATGAGAAATGCGACCGATGGGCATGTACCGCTGCCCATCCGGGACCGATTCTTAAAAAGGTTCTCGGATGATTATCCATCCCGATACGTAACTGTTCTCAAGCAAGAGAACATCCGAATTCTACAGGAAGTCATCTTTTATCTGGCATCGGAAATAAAAGAACAGTTTCAAGCGACGGCTGTCGGCCCCGTCGGCTCCGCTTCCCGGGCGCCGCAAGACTCCCCGATCGCCTCCGATTGCACGGACCCTCCGAGCGGTGTCCGACAGGAGGACCCGCCGTCTCGCTCGATTTCGATCGTTGTCCGACATGCCGGGAGGCGGGGCCATCCACGCGTGCTCCGTGATTCTCACGCTATCACGGGTTGGTAACTACCACGAACAATTTATATATCGTCGGGTCGGGTGCGAGAGTGTTCTCCCTAAGCCCACCGGGAGGCCATCTCATGCGAACCATCCTCCGCGAAGACGAGTCGGGTGTGTCGGAAGTCATCGGCACGATCCTGATCCTCGCGATGACCGTCGTGCTGTTCTCCGTCATCATCGTCTGGGTGTCGGCCATCCCAACGCCCGCGGCGCAGGCCCGGACCGACATCCAGTCCGTGATGAACCCGATCTATAACCCGCTCGGCGTAGAGATCGGCGTGAATATCACGCTCACTCACCAGGGCGGCGAGGCGATGCAGCCCGTGCCGACGATCATCTACGTGACGTCGCAGCGCGGCACGAACCCTCCGAAGACGGATATCGTCATCCTGCACAAGTTCAATGGCTTCCTGGCGACCCCGAGCGGCCTCCTGGATGGGACGGACAGCGTCTGGGACATCGGCGAGCGCTGGGCGTACAAGAGCACGGGTGCAACCGGTCTCCGGTCCTCGGACCAAATCACGATCATTATCGTCGATAACCTGAAGAGCATCATCCTGTGGACCGGCCCCATGAACGCGCCGGCCGGCACGCGTCCCCCGGTATTCGTCGACAAGTGGACCGACGGAATCTTGGCTACCGAAGAGATCGACCCGGTCCAAGCGACCCAGGGATTCTACATCTTCGCGAAAGTCACGGACCCGGACAACGACCTGAATGTGAATTCGGTTTACGTGACGATCACCGCATGGTATGGGTCGGGCACTTCGTGTGCCGCCCCCCAACCGATGAATGATAACGGGGTCTCCCCGGACCGCATCGCCGGAGACAAGATTTTCTCCTTCGGAGCGAACGCCTGCACGAAACCTCCATTTCCCGCCCTCAGCTGGGCCGGATCCATCATTCTGCTGAATGCGACTGACTTGAAAGGCCACCAGACGACGACCCGTCTCGTCTTGGACGTGGCTGCGCCCCTCACGGGCGGAGGTGGGAATGGCGGGACGATCCCGAGCCAGCTGTGGCAATACATCGGGTACGTGCAGATCCGGACCGGGGAGGTCTGGGTGTCGAACCTAACTGCCCCGTACAACTCGCCGAGCACGTACCAGCCGTACCGGGTCACGCGAGCCCAACTTAACGGGAACGGCGGAGCCCTATTCCATTACAAGATGGTGAACCACGGCAACACCACGATCTTCATCGATGGATGGAGTGAAGCGTTCTTCCAGAACACCCAGTCCGCGAGTGGTGCCGTCGCCTTCATTGTCGCGCCGTGCAGCACGGCGATCGCGGCGAACGCGGGCGGAGTCGCACCGTACCCCGGCACGGCCTTGAACATCAACGATTTCCAGTACGCGCATACCGGCTTGCCAGCCGGATGTTCGGTGACGAGTCCGATCGCGGTCTTCGACATCAACACCTTCAACCAGGACACCGGTGGCACCCCGTACGTGATGCTAACGTACGCCAAGACACCATTCTCCACGGGCTCTGCCAATGTCTGGGGCTCGGCCACCTTCTTCATGAGCATCCTCGTCTCGGGCATGGCGGGTCCCGCGAACTACACGTACCCGCAACTCACCGGGACCGGACCCAACCCGAACAGCTGCGGCGGGCTCGGACCGGCGTACAACCCCTTGAACCACCTGAACGACCCGATTGTGGCGTGCCGGACCTCGTGGTACGCCCAAGTGATTCCGTTTATCGGGATGGTCGTGTACTAGTTCGCGGAGCAGGTATCGGGGCAAACCCAGCCCCAAGCGTGGGCAGGCCAGTCTAGCCCGGTTTGCCTACCTGATTGGGCGCAGCCCGCCTGGACTGCGCGCAAGCTGCGTTGTAGAGGCAGCTCCACCGAGCCCGCGGACATCCGGTCGGAACTCGATCTGAGCGTCGCACTCGCGCAGCGTGTCGTGGCGGCCGGAGACCCTCCGCGCACCGTCGGTCAGGTCCCGGCAGAAAGTTGAACCAGGTTGCCCGCTTGCCGGGAATGCATGGGTCGAGCAAGGGCCCAAACGGAGCCCGCGGTGAGCCACGTATCCGATCCGAATGAGGTCCATCCCCTGCGCGACGGCGGGATCACGTGGGTGTTCTACTTCCGACGCTCGGAGGTGCCCCCGCAGGAGCTCGCCATCGTTTCGCACGCCAAACGAGGAAGGCTTCTGCGTCTCGCGGTTACCTTCGGATCGGTGGACCCGGAACTACGCGAGTATGGGAGTACGACGGCAGTCCATCTCTGGCAAATGGACACCCTGCCCTCGACGGTCTCGTGGCGCGAGGTCTTCGTCCATGTCTTCACTCATGAGCCGCTGCATCACCTGATCGGCATGTTTCTTGCCGAGATGGCGGAGCGCGGAGACCAGGAATGGGTCATCCAGCAGCTCGGCGACGGTCGTTGGTGGTAGGTCCACCCTTGTCGTGACATCGGCGTAGAAGCCCTCGTTCCCCGCCACGCCCGCACTCCGGGGGCGGGCAAACTACCTCTAATGAGTATCCCGGAAATCCTTAACGAGTCAATTCTCCGCTGCCGGTCTTGGGTCTTGCGGAGCAATCGAGCGCTGAAAGCGTTAATCGCGGGCAATTCTATTCCGTTGTACGTCCGGGACGACGACAGTTTGGGACCCCCTTTACTCAGAATGGGGGAATTTCGAGAACTGGCTGAGGTATTACGGATGGGTGTTCTGGGCTCTGATCTTTCTATTGACTC
>VBLV01000023.1 GCA_005879045.1 Methanobacteriota archaeon
CGGGGCGTTCGTGGGCCGGCGTGCGCGTGATGTCCTCCCCCTGGAACGAGACGTGACCGCGGTTCGGCCGCACGAGTCCGTTGACGACCTTCAGCGTTGTCGACTTACCCGCTCCGTTGGGGCCGATTAGGACCGTCATCGCGCCCTTTTCAGCGCTCAGGGTCACGTCCCACAGGACCTGCGTACCGTCGTAGCCCGCCTGAATGCCATCAAGGCGCAACATTCGTTGCCTCCGAGCCGAGGTACGCCTCGATGACCCCAGGGTCCCGGACGACCTCTTGCGGTGTCCCCTCCGCGATCGCGCGCCCCTCCTCCAACACGAGGACCCGCTGGGCCAGGCTCAAGACGGCCCGCATCACATGCTCGACGACCACGGCCCCGAACCCGACCTCCGCTTGCACCCGTTGAAACACCTCGACGGAGTTCCGCACCTCGTCCGGGGAAAGGCCCGCGAACGTCTCGTCGAGCAGGAGGAAGCGGGCCCCCGTCGCGAGGGCGCGCCCGAACTCGAGCCGCTTCTTCTCCTGGACCGTGAGGGCGGAAGCGAAGGCGTGCGCGCGGGGCTCGAGCTCGACGAGACGGAGGATTCGCTCGACCTGTTCGGGAAGGTCCGCCCCTTCACGCATGGGGGCACGCCCTCCGAACGTCGCGGCCACGAGGACGTTCTCCCGAACGGTCAGGCCGGGGAATGGCTTGGGGATCTGGTGGGTCTTCGCGACGCCCGCTCGGACGACACGGTACCCGGGGAGGCGGTCGATCCGCTGTCCGTCGAGGAAGACGCCTCCGGACGTCGGCCGCATCGTGCCGGAGAGGACGTTCAGGAGGGTCGTCTTCCCCGAGCCGTTCGGCCCGATCAGGCCCAGGACAGTCCCTTGGTCGAGAGCCAGCGACACGTCGTCGAGCGCAGTCACCCCGCCGAACCGCTTGACGATGCCCTTTGCGGCGAGGCGTGCGGTCATTCGAAGTACCTCCGGGCATCGGGGACGTACTGTCGGATCGTCCCCACGATGCCGCCTGGGAGGAAGAGGGCGATCAGGATGACGGACACGCCGATGGCGATCGGCTCTCCCTGGGGAAGGATGCGGATCAGGATCTGGTGCGGAATCAGGACGATCACGGCCCCGAGCATCGGCCCGAGGACGGTCCCCATGCCCCCGATGATGATCATGGCGAGCATCGTCAGAGAGAAGAGGAGATTGAAGCTGTCCGGGAACACGCCGGACACGTACCACGCGAAGACGGCGCCCGCGGCACCCGCGAACCCTCCGCTCAGAATATAGAGGATGAGCTTCACGCGGGAGACGCTGATCCCGACGGCCCGAGCGGCATCCTCGTCCTCGCGAAGGGCGCGGATTCCCAGGCCGAGCCGGCCCCGGGTCACCCACCACGTGAGCGCGACTTCCGCAGCGAGAAGAGCCCAGATCGTGTAGTACTGGGACCCGATCTGGAACCCGAGGTTCATGGGGAGTCCGGACCCATCGCCGAGGGCCGGCGTGCCGGAGACGATGTAGAACGCCGCGAGGGGCGTCACGAGGGTCGCGATCGCGAAGTACGCGCCCCGGAGGCGCAACGTCACGACCCCGATCACCAGGGCGAGCACCGCACCCAGGACGCCCCCGAGCGCCACGCCGGCGAAGGGCGCGATGTTCCAGACCTTCACCCCGTACCCGAGCGCATACCCGCCCGTGCCGACGAACACGACGTGGCCAAAGCTCACGTACCCGGTCATCCCCGTGATCAGGTTGATCGAGTATGCCCACGTCGCGTAGATCATGAAGAGGATCAGGAGGACGAAGATCGCGACGGGGAGGACGGGGCCCACTACCGCAAGGACCGCGAGGACGAGGCCGAGACCCTGGGCGGTCGGCCCGAGCGCCCTCACCTTCCCCCATGCGTGCCCTGGGAGGATTCGGAGGCTCATGGCACGAAGTCGGAGGAACGTCGGCCGGAGAATCGTCATCGGAGGATCCCCTCGGGTGCCAATGCGAGGACCGGGATGACGACGAGAAACGCCGCGGCGTACGCGATTTCGACGGGGACGAACACCTGGAGGACGTCTAGTAACACGCCGATCGTGACCCCTCCGACGAGGCTCCCCCACATCTTCCCCCGGCCGCCCAGGACGACGATCACGAAGCTGATCGGCGCGTACGTGAGTCCGACGAAGGGCGTGATTCCGGCGCGGAGGTATACGGTCAGGAAGGCCCCACCTGCCATCGTCATCGCGAACCCGATTCCCGTCGCGATCGCCGCGACGGAGGTCGGATTCACGCCCATCAATTTCGCGGCCGCAATGTCTTGGCTGTACGCACGAATCGCGTTTCCTAGGTATGTCCGTGAAAGGAAGACGTGCGAGATGGCAATGATCCCGAGGGACGCGAGCCCGACGTACACGCCGCCGAGTGGCACGCTGAGGCCGCCGAGGACGATGTTCCCCGGGTTGTACCGGAGGCCGCGGGGGTCCCCTTTCCACGCGATGATTCCCACGTTGACGAGGACCAGGCTCAGGCCGAATGTCGCCACGAGGGTCACGAGCTCGCTTTGCAGGCCGATCTCGTCCTTGCCCCGGAGTTCCCGGTAGAGAAACGCGAAGTAGAATACGACGCCGACGGCGAGGCCGAGCCCCGCGTCGACGACCGACGCGAGGAGCGGGTCGAGACCCCAGGCGAGGTTCAGGAAGTACGCGCCGTACGCGCCGAGCATGATGAACTCCCCGTGGGCCGCGTTCACGACCTTCGTGACGCCCCAGATCAGGTTAAGGCCGTGCGCGATGGCCGCAAAGACGAAGCCGAGGAGGACCCCGTAAACGAGAGACGCGACGACGGTCCCGACCTCGGCCATGTCGCTCCCGAGGTCGCGCTCAACCGCCCGTGTATGGGTACTGCAAGGGCGACACGGCGACAGCCGTCGGCCAGACGACCTTCAGGGCCGCCGCCTGCCACTGGTCGACGATCATCTCGTGGGCGACCTGGAGCCCGGCGGAGTTTACCTGGAACTTCCCAAAGAACGTCATCAGCTTCATCGAGCCGAGTTCGGCCCGGACCTGGGTCGTGTTCAGGCTGTTGGCTGCCTGGATCGCATGGGCGAGGACGAAGATGGCCGCGGCCGCCTCCGCAGAGTGGTATGTCGGTGTCGCCGCGCTCGTCATGTTCCCGTACAGGGACGTGAACTCCGCGCCGCTCGGCCCGTACCATTCGAACCCTGCGGCGGAGGCGATCGCGGGCGTGAAGACGACGCTCCTCTCCCATTGGGACGGCCCGGTGACGTTGTTCGAGACGCCCGGGAGCTGTGCCTGAAAGCTCGGCTCCGTGACCGCGACGAGCAAGGAGATGAGCTTCGGGGTCCACCCTACGCCGGAGAGCTGTTGCATCACGAGCACGCCATCCGTGAAGTGCCCCCCGCCCAGGAGGTCGTCAGCGCCTGCGTTCTTCGCCGCCGTCAGCTGGGTCGAGAGGTCCGTGACGCTCGTCGGGTAGCTTTGGTTGTATACGACGTTGAGGCCGATCGACTGCGCGTACGCCGCGGCGTACGACCCAGCGATGCTCGAGAACGAGTCGCTCGCATACAGGAACGCGAGGTTGTCCGTCGCGTGGTTCGCCTTGATGTAGTCGATCGCCCCGCGAAGGTACATCGACGCCGGGCTGAGGACCCCGACGACGTTCTGGTAACCCTGTTGATAAATCGTGTTCGACGCGCCTCCATGGGAGAGCATGACGCGGCCATACTGGTCTGCGATTGGGGCCGCTGGGGCGGTCAGCGGGCTGCTGTAGGGCGCGAGTAGAAACTGCGCATTGTCCTGGGTCACAATTTGCGCATACAGCGTGGGGACGTTGCTGGCCTGGCTCTGGTCGTCCACGTAATCGAGGACGAGCTGGTAGGATGTCCCTCGCGCAGTCACCCCTCCGTGGGCGTTCACCCAAGCGGTCGCGGCCAAGATTCCATTCAAGGAGTTCGTACCCTCCACGGTGTACGTTCCCGTCTTGGAGATCGTGAACCCGATCTTGATTATCCCGGTCGGGGTTGGCTGGACAAGGTAGTAGACGGCGGCTGCCGCGATCGCGACGAGTATGAGGACGGCTACAACGATCGCAATGATCTTTCCGCGGCCTGCCTTCGGCGCGGAAGGGGCCGTCTCTTTTGCACTTGGTTGTGACACTCTCCCTACCCCACCGGCCGGACGAATGCGAGGATGACTTAAGGCATTTCCGCTCCGCACTCCGACTCGACGTGACGAAAAACTCAACTCCGCACGCGCCCTCCCAGCCGCGGTGAAGCCGCGGAACCGGGATGCCGTTCTCATCTTGCTCGCGAGCGTCCTCTGGGGCACGTCGTTCCCCGGCAGCAAGCTCGCGGTCGGCAGCGTCGACCCGCTCTTCCTCACGTTCGCACGGATCACGCTCGGCGCGCTCCTCGGGGTCGGGGTGCTGGCGGCGATGCGTCGCTTCGATTTGCGGGTGTTCCGAGAGCCCCTCGTCTGGGTCCTCGGTGCGATCAACGCCGTCGGATTCGATCTCCAGAACGAAGGGATCCTCCTGACGACCGCGACGAAGACCGCCCTCCTGGTCAACGTGAACGTGGTCATCATCCCAGCCTTGATGGTCGTCTTCTTCCGAGAGGCGATGACGCGAATGAAGGTCGCCGGGATCCTGATCGGCACCTTTGGTGTCGTCGTGATCGCGACGAAGCTCGATCCCGCGTCCCTCGCAGGCGGGCAGTTCGCGGGCGACCTGCTGGTGTTCGTCGCGGGGGTCGTATGGGCGTTCTACGTCGTCGGCGCCAAGCGAATGGTGGACCGAGGTGGCGATTACGTCGCGCTGACCGCGGGGATCCTCTCGACGACTGCGCTCCTCGCCGCCATTCCCCTGTTTTTCGTGGGATGGCCGCTGCCGACGAGCGCGGGCGGCTGGCTGGGCATCGCGTATCTGGGCCTCGTGCCGACCTTCACGCCCCTCATGTTGTACGTCGCGAGCATGCGCACGATCTCCCCAACAATCTCCGGCATCCTGATCCTTTTGGAGGTCGTCGTCGCGGCGATTCTCTCGTTCGTGTTCCTCCAGGACGCGCTGAGCGCGTACACGGTCGCAGGCGGCGCGATGATCCTGCTCGGGGCGTTTGTCGTCACGCGCGGGGAGGTCAGCATCCCGGAGCCCGCGGCGGGCGGCCCATCCGTGCCGCAGGAAATCGGCGGTCCGGGATTCGAAAGCAAGCCTCGGCCCTAGCGGTCCCGTGATGGCTCGCCCCCGCCGTAGTGGTTCCCAAGCCGAACAGGAGAGTTCAGGAGGCGATCCGATCGGCCACGAGGGCAACCGCGAAGATCGCCGTCCCAACCGACACGACGAGCGGCCCGGCGGGCAAACCGAGGTAATTGGCCAAGACGATTCCCGACCCCGCACTCGCGGTCCCGGTGAGACCGCTTAGCAACGCGTACGACGAGAGATTTCGGCTGACGTTTTTCATCGCCGCGGCCGGGACAACGACAAGGGCCCCCACGAGGACCGTGCCGACGATCTTGATTCCGACCGCCACGACGAGGGTCACGAGGAACAGGTAGACGAAGTTGACCAAGGCCACGTTAATCCCCGTCGACCGGGCGAGCTCCTCGGACAGGATACCCAGGACGACTCGCCGGTACACGAGCCGTGCGACGACGACGATTGGAGCGGAAATCCCGACCGCAAGGAGGGCGTCTACCAGCGAGACCGTCGTGATGTCGCCGAAGAGCGCCTCCAAGAGATCCACCTCGGGGGTCAAGAGAATCCCCACGGCGAGAGCGGTGACGAACAAGACGCCGATGATCGACTCGGGGAACAGTTTGGTCGTCTTCTCGATGTACCAGGTCAGCACCGCCGCGGAAAAGAGGAACGCGAACGCTCCAAAGAACGGATTGAAGTTGAACAGAATTCCGAGCGCGAGGCCT
>VBLV01000024.1 GCA_005879045.1 Methanobacteriota archaeon
GAACGGATGGGAGTCGTCGATCCCCGTGTCGATGACACCGACCTTCACGCCTGCCAGGTCGCCGATCGCGCCGGTCGTGGGATTAATTCCCAGGGACGGCCAGACCGCGTTCGCCTTGATGAGCGGCACGGACACATCCATCGTCGGATAGTAGATCCAATCGGGCGTCACGGCCGCGACACCGGGTGCGTTCGCGAGGTTGTTGAGGGAGTTCCCGTTCGTCTGGATCGCGACGCCGTTGAAGGAGAGGCTGTATTCACGCACGACCTGCGCCCAGGGTGCGTTCGAGCTGACCCATGCCTGGAAGCTCGCGTGGCGCATGTGCAGATACGACGCGTAGAGCGCGACGTTCGCCGCGGCCAGATCGAGCTTGTGTCCATGGAGCGGCTCAGTGGCCGGGTATCCGGCGATGCCGCCGGTGTACGTCGCCACGGGGCTGTCCGTGAACTCGACGATCGCGTACTGGTCCGGGGCGGGCGTATTTCCGTTCCCGCCGCCCGGAGTCGCGCTCGCGATTCCCGTGAGCAGCGCTCCCAATACGAACATCATTCCGATTGTGATGGCACTTGCACCCACTCGATGCGCAGACGTAGCTTCGCCTCCTCTGGTTGGCGAGCCCACTAGAGATCGCCGGCGACGGGATGCGCGTCAGCCGCAAAAGCGTTGCGCCAAATCGAATGCAGAATTTCGTTCTTCCGCGCGGTGATAACCAGCTCCTCCGACGGTTGGATGTGGGAAAAATCGTGACGCTAAATGGGCCGAGTGAGAACCGTCTAGGCCTCTCCCGTATCGTTGTCGAACACGCGATGGATTTCCACCGCGACCCCGGGAGCACCATAGTCTTTCGTCGCCCGCAAGTGGACGACTTGGCTGTCGTCCGCGAAGATTACGTATGTGAGCGCGTCTAAAACTGAACGGCTGAGTTTGTCGAGGTCCGGCCTTTTGTCGGGCCAAACGCGCCTCGTCTTCGGCGCGGATTTCGGCTTGGGAATCCCAAAGTCGAGTACGATCCCCACGGGCCCTTCCCAAGGTTCCGCCGGTGCGAATCGTTGAGCGACGTCTGCAACGAGGCGACGCCATGATCCGAGACCCTTCGCGGTCGACGTGATGACGGGTTTGCCATTCACCAGCCACGACCGATGGGATCCTTGGGCGATCGGGAGACCGTGAACCTGGAATCGGATGACCCCGCTGTTCCGCATCGAGCGGGATTCCGACAGAACGACGTCCTCGGGTCTCTTTGCAGCCGCGTGGATAGAGGGGACGTCGGAATGCTTTCGCGTACGCTGGACTTTCATGCTCCCATCCTCAGATTCCGAGGTCGGCGGTCGTCCGACGCCGAGCCGACAAGGTTGCGGCTTCTCTTAACATTTGTCCCGGGCTTCGGCCGTCAGACTAGGAGGGACTTCTATTTAGAATCTCCTCGAGGTCGGAGAAACTACTTGATCGCGCTCTTGGCGCGCTCGGTGTCGTCCACGACCAGGGCGATTTCGGTCCGCCCGTTCTTCGATCCCAAGATGTAGATGGATTGCACGTTGATCCCCGCTCGCGCGAGCCGCCTCGCGACCTTCGCCAGTTCCCCCGGCCGGTCCAGAAGCTCGAGGTTCAGGATGTCGCTCAGATCATACTTCAGGCCCGCATTCGTCAAGGCCTTCTGCGTCGTCTGCACGTCCGACGTGACGACGCGAAGGAACGATGCGTCGTGTTTCGATTCGCTCGCGATCGCCCGGATGTTGACGGCGCCGTTCGACAGGGCCTCCGTGACCCGAGCCAACTCACCGGGTTTGTCGGCCACATAAACCTTGAACTCCTTCGTTTCACTCCCCCCTCGTCCTCGACGCAGGAATCGGCGGGGCCGCTACAAAAGGATTCCTCACCGCCCGTGCGCGGTTACGGCACGAGCCGGACCCGATCCCGCGGGAACAGGATGGCCTCCCGGATGTTCGGGAGGTCGAGGAGTTTCTGCACGAACCGATCGAGCCCGAATCCCCAGCCGCCGTGCGGCGGCATCCCGTATCGGAACGCCTTCAGGTAGAACTCGAAGTTCTCCGGGTTCAGGCCCTTCTCCTTCATCCGCGCCAAGAGCACGTCGTATCGATGCTCTCGCTGTCCTCCGGAGGCCATCTCGTCTCCCTTGTACTCGAGGTCGAACGAAAACGAGTAGTCGGGTTCGTCGGTCTTGGCCATCACGTAGAACGGCTTGATGGCCGTCGGGTATTCGGTCACGAAGTAGAGTTCCCGGCCCTCGCGGCCCATCTCCTGCCCGAGGATCTTCTCCCCCTCCGTGTCGATGTCGTCCCCATCGCGGAGGCGCTTCCCGCGGCCCCGGAGGATTTCGAGCGCCTCCGGATAGGGGATTCGTTTCAGGGGCAGTGCCGGCCGTTTCGGGTCCACGTTCAGGAGGGCGAGCTCCGACTTGCACTCGGCGCGCACGCGGTCGATCGCGGCGTCGACCGCGCCTTCGAGGAGCGGGAAGACGTCTTCCTGCCGCTCGATCCAGGAGACCTCCCCGTCGAACGACGTGAACTCCGTCACATGTCTCACCGTGTCGGAAGGTTCCGCGCGAAACGCCGGAGCGATCTCGTACACGCGGTCAAGGCCCGTGGACATGAGCATCTGCTTGTACAGCTGGGGGCTCTGGCTCAGAAACGCGCGGCGTCCGAAGTACGTCGTCTCGAATAGGGTCGCCCCTCCCTCGGCGCCGGCACCCGCGAGTTTGGGAGTCTGGACCTCGAGGAACCCTTGACGGTCCAGGTGTGAACGGAAGGCCCCCGCGACGACGGACCGAACGCGAAAGATGGCGCGGCGCTCCGGTTTCCGCAGGTCGAGCACGCGGTTGTCGAATCGGGTGTCCATGTCCGCGCCGACCTTGTCCGCGATCGGGAGGGGGAGTGGCGCGGCCGCTGGGCTGAGGACCTCAAGCGCCGTCGCAACGAGTTCCCATCCGTTTCGCACCTGGGGATTGGGCTCGATCCGCCCGCGCACGGCGACGACGCTCTCCCGGACCACCTTCGATGCTCGGCTGAAGAGATCCGGATCGGCCTTCTTCTTGATCGTCGCCTGGAATGTACCGTCCCGCTGGCGCACGATGAGGAACGCGATGCCTCCGAGATTTCGAAGGTCTTCGACCCAGCCCGCCATGGACGCGTCCCTGCCGTGGTCGGCCGGTGTAATCGTCGAGAAGGACCGGAACGGGGCCAAGCGCGCGGAGAATGAACCGCGGGAATAAAGATTGCACGGATGGCCTGGATGCCGGCGAAGCACGAGCCGACTACCGAACGACGCTGAGCTTCTTCTCCTCGGGCGGGACCATCTGCATGTGAGGGTACGCGAATTCGACGCGGGGCTCGTTCGCGAATTTCTCGAGGACGCGCTTCACGAGCCGGGTCCGATATCCTCCTTTGGCGAACACGGGGCAGAAATAGACGAGCGTCAGGTCGACCGAGGAATCCTTCAGGCCCCAGCCTACCCGCGGCTCTTCGGCCATGTAGTCCGCGAGGTCGGCGAATTCGTACTTGGCCCGCAGCTGGCTGCGGTTCTCTCGCATCATCGGGCCGACGACGTCTTCCGCGGCTTCCAAAATCATCTTCTCCGCGATCTTGTGGTCGCTCTCGTACGTCACGCTCACCGTGAGCTGGTCCCAGACGAACGGGGTGTCCTTCGTGTAGTTGAACACGTTCCCCTTCAGGATCTGGCTGTTCGGGATCGTGACGTAGCGGCCCGTGAAGCTGTCCCCGTACAGCAAGCCACCGAACTCGCGGAGCGTCGTGTTCATCGGCGTGATCTCGACGACGTACCCTTTCGACTGGTTCATCTCGATCCGGTCGCCGAGTTTGTACAGGCCCATCGTCACCAGGACGACCCATCCGACGATGTTCAGGAGCGGCTCCTGCATGACGTAGATCAACGCGGCGGACACGAACGCGGTCCCCAGGAGGCCGAACTCCTGGCCGCCGCCTCCTAGGAGGACGAACAGGACGAGGATGAAGGCGGTCCCCCAGACGACGTAGGAGACGATCTGGAAGTGGGCGAAGATGTCCGCCTCGTATCGCACGTGGCTGCGGAGGGCGGCGCGGAACACGGGACGGAGGACCTCGAGGAGGGCCTTCGTCGCCACGAGGATCGGGATGATGTAGATCCACGGTCCCATGGCGCTTAGATTCACGCTGGCGACGGGCAATCCCGGGATCGCGACGACCCCGCCGAGGACAAAGATCCCGAGCAGGATGACGAGCGTGATGCCGACCCAGAGGAGGGCTCGCGCTTGACGCCAGGCCGCGACCTTCACAGATGGAGCGAGCGCGGGCCGCGTTATTTAATGACGGTGCCAAGGTTATCACGGCTGAAAGGCGCCGCGGCCGCCGGGCCATGAAAGTCAACGCGACGGCTTCGCGCGGACGAGGAGACCGAAAACTCCATGGCACCGCGCGATGTCCGTGCCGCGCGGGAGGCGGGCGTGGGCGAGCACGTGATCGAGGTCCGCGGCCTCGTGAAGCGGTATCCGGACATCACGGCCGTCGACGGCATCGACTTCAACGTCAACCGAGGGGAGGTGTTCTCCCTGCTCGGCCCGAACGGCGCGGGTAAGACGACCACCGTCGAGATCCTGGAAGGCCTCCGCGACCCGACCGCGGGAGAGGCCCGCGTCCTCGGAGAAGACGTCCGCTCCGGGTATCGTCGGATCCGGGAGCGGGTCGGGGTCCTGCCCCAGGATTTCGAGCCGTTCGACCGCCTGCGTCCCCGCGAGGCTGTGGCATACTGGGCGCATCTCTTCGACCACGCGGTTTCGGAGGCCGATGTGGCGAACATCATCGAGACGGTCGGGCTGGCGGACCGCGCGAGTACGTTCGCACTGAACCTTTCCGGTGGTGAGAAGCGGCGCCTCGGCATCGCGATGGCGCTCGTCGGCCAGCCGGAACTCCTCTTCCTCGATGAGCCGACGACGGGCCTGGATCCGGGCGCCCGGCGGGAACTCTGGACGCTGATTGGAGACCTCAAGCGGAAGGGCCGGACCATCCTCCTCACCACGCACTATCTCGACGAGGCGGAGCAGCTCGCGGACGACGTCGCGATCTTGAACCACGGCAAGATCGTGGCCCACGGCAGTCCGCCCGCCCTCATCTCCCAGTTCGGAGGCGGCACGACGATCGTCCTCGCGGGTGCGGGACGCGAAGGGTACGAAGCGCTCCCCTCCCGGGGAATCGCCGCGGAGCTGCATGGCGTGGACGTCCTCGTGCACGTGCCGATGGCAAGCCAAGTCCGGCCCATGCTCGCGAAACTTGCTTCGATCGAGATGCCCTTGACGGAGATCTATACGAAGCGGTCGACTCTCGAGGATGTCTTCCTCAAGCTGGTCGGCGCCCGGATGGAAGAAGGGGTCCTGGCCGCATGAAGCGGATCCTGGCGGACGTCAGCGCGTTCGGTCGACAATATCTGCGCTCCCGCGTCGGGACGTTCTTCGCCCTCGCCTTCCCCGTCATCTTGATTCTCCTGTTCGGCGCGATCTTCAGTTCGTCCGGAACCCCGAGGGTGCCGCTCGCCGTGCAAGATTTGGATTCCACCCCTGCATCCCGTGGCTTCGTTCAAGCGTTGAACAACACGACATTGATCACGTACCAGGCGATCCCGACGAACGCGAATTTCCAGGACTACATGCGAGCGCACTCGATCAACGTCGCCCTCGAGATTCCCGCCGGCTTCC
>VBLV01000025.1 GCA_005879045.1 Methanobacteriota archaeon
CGCCGACGTGCCCATCGACCGGTTCCTCGAAGCCCGCGGGGAGAAGCGTGTCCGTTGGCTCAATCCTCCGGAGCGCGGGCGGTTCATCGCGGATCCGTTCGGCGCCCAGATCGACGGGGTTACGCACATCCTGTACGAAGATTTCCGGTACGCGACCTCGAAGGGCGTGATCGGGACCATCGAGGCTGCCGCGACTGGGCCGCCCCGGATCCCCCGAGTCGCGATCGAATTGCCGGTCCACGCGTCGTATCCGTATCTTGTCGTCGACCGCGGGGAAATCTATTGTATTCCGGAGACGAACGCATCGAGGGAGATTGGCCTACACCGCGCGGTCGTTTTCCCGACACGATGGGAAAAGATAGGCACGCTCGTATCGGGTGTCGCGGCCCTCGACCCCACCGTCTTCCGTCACGAGGGCCGGTGGTGGCTCACCTGCACGGACCGCGACGTCGGCGAAAACATGCCGTTGTTCGTGTGGCATGCGCGAAACCTCGAGGGGCCGTGGGAACCGCACGCATTGAACCCGGTGAAGACGGACATCCGATCCTCGAGGCCCGCGGGAACGCCTTTCGTCCACGGAGGCATCCTGTACCGACCGGCCCAAGATTGCTCGCGAATGTACGGAGGCCGAATTGTGATCAACCGGGTTGTGCGCCTAACTCCCACGGAGTTTTCGGAGGAGCCCGCGGCGACCGTCGAGCCGTTCTCGGAGGGCCCGTTCCCCGATGCGATTCACACGCTTTCCGGAGTCGGGGAGATCACGCTGATCGACAGCAAGCGACATCGCTTCGTTCCCAGCGCGATCCCGTACGTCCTCCGCAATCGACCGGTTCCCGCGAGGGATCGCACGATGGCCCACCGCATGGAGCGCGGGTAGGTCTTCGACGATCGTGCGGCACCGGGCGGCCTCCGTCCCCGACGTCCGCGCCAGGGGGTCCCGGCCCGGAATCCACCAAGGCCCGTCACGATATTTTCGAGGGCTGCCCCGTCCTCCACATTCGACGCGCCGCGAACCGATAGGCCGGCACGAGGAACCTGAGGATTGAACCGGACAGCCCTCCGGGCTGGATCCACGTTTCGTCCCACCGATCGACGGCGCCGAGTCGATACTTGTACTCCTCATTCCCGCGAAGCAAGTCCATCGTCCGAAGGCCGTTCGCTCCCGCGCCCTTGATCGATTCGTTGAACAACAGCCTCCCGAGTTCGACGGATCCCCACTCGGGACTCCATCCAGTCTGGTAGTACGCGAGGGTGTCTCCCCAGCGCAAGAAGCACAGGAGACCGATCATGTGACGGTCCCGCTCGGCGATCATGGCGATTGGACCTCGTTCGGTGGAACCGCGCGCAACGAGCCGACGGAAAAGCGTCTCGGCCTTGAGGAACGTACTCGACACGCCCTTTTCCGCCATCCGCGATTTGTGAAGTTCAAAGAAACGTTCCAGGAATGAGTCGTCCATCTGACTGCCCAGGATCCATCGAAACGTGATCCCTGCGGCGTCGGCTCTCTTTTCGTACCGACGAAGATGATGCTGCGTGCGCCGCATGCTCGCGGGGATCGCATCCGGCGGATACAGAGCGATTCGCGGGCATGGATTCCGGAACAGCATCCGAGCCCCTTGAGGCACGAACGGCACGCCCGTCTCTGAATCGAGGTCCTGCAAGAGCAATGTGGAACCCCGAGTGCGTCGCACCACGTGCTTCCGCGCCCGCTCTCGGTACTCGGGGAGGACCGGCCAGCCGACGTGGTCCGCATCCCCAATGCCGCTGCCTGTGATCGTCCAGATCGGCCACGCCGGAGGCAGACGCGGGTGAACGCGCCGCATGAGACGACTGAGGAACTGGATTCCTTCCAACACGCCGGATGAGCTACGCCAGAGCACGAGTTCGGTGGGCGGCATTCCACCGATCGTCTGCCACCAGCCCAAGACCCAGTCCGGGGTTTGGAAATAGGATGTCTCAGGAATCCGGGCCATGAGCCGCACCCACTCGTCCGAGACGTCGCTCAGCTGCGAGAGATCGTCTAACCGGATCGTCTCCGGGTTCCCGTTCAAGTGCTCCTCCGCCTGGTCCCCCACTTCGCGATGGATTACGTCCGGCTGTTAGCTATGAGTCGTCCATGGGATTACGGTTTCGACGTGGGCTGAGCCGGTGCCTTGGAAAACGCGGTGGCGTCCGTCCGAGGCCCTCGATCGTGGCGGCAGACGTTCCCCGGCGTGCATGGATTTCAAATACGCGGGCGCCGTCAAGCGAATCGGTGACCTCGCCCTGCGAATCATGATCGTGGGCGAACGGATCTTGCCGTTCCGCCACGCCGGGGACAAGAACTTCTGGCTCGACATGATTCGGAGACTCCTCGTCGCCGGACACCAGGTCGAGGCGTTGTCCGTGGACATCGAAGCGACGCCGGGGAACGGTCTTCCGATCCGCCACGTCCCCCAGATCCCGGTCTACTTTCGACCCGACGCCCGGTTCAATGCCGAGCATTCGCAGTTTGGTGGCGTGAACAACTACGTGAGCAAAACGACGAACGTGCCGATCATTTTCCGGGAGGTCCGACGGCGTCAGCGGACGTTTCGCGCGGACGTGATTCACTTCGCGGACAACTTCGGGCCAGCGACGGTTTTACTCCGGGCGATCAGCCGAAAGGTCCCAATGACGCTGTCCGCGCCCACGTATCATCGCAATCGACCCCTGTACGATGTCATGTTGTTGACGAGTTTTTCAAGCTTCGCCGTCGTCGTACCGTTTTCGGAAGCGTACCGCCGGCGCCTCCTCGAGCTCGGCTTCCCTCCGGGACGCATTCGCCGCATCCGTTGGGGGATCGACATATCTCGGTTCACGCCGCCGACCGACGACGCGCGGGCCGCCGCCCGGGCGAGCCTCGGCCTGGAACGCGGGAAGTTCGTCGTCCTGTGGACCGGCTTCACCCAGCAGACGAACGAGACAGACCTGCTGGAGTCGATTCGAATTGCGTCCCTCACGCTCGAGCGGCGTCCCCTCGAGTTCATCTTCTGTTTCAAGCCGGAACACTTCAAACCCCATTTCCGGAATTTCGAGCGGCCGGGCATCCGCGTGGTGAACACCCCCGAGGTATTTCGATCAGCGTGCACGGCCGCGGACGTGTTCCTCTGCCCGATTCAGGATCCTCGTTCGATCGCCGCTCCGCCCCTCGTCTGGCCCGAGCTCCTCGCGATGGGGATCCCGATCCTGACCACGGACATCCCAGGGACCGACGAAGCCGTCGTCGACGGAGAGAGCGGCTTTGCGGTCCGTTCGCCGGAGGAGGCCCAGGGGCGCCTCCTGGAAATCGAAGCCGACCCGGCGTTGCAGCGACGACTTCGGGACGGCGCCCGACGGATTGCGGTGGAGCGGTTCTCCGTGGACCGAGCGATGGTCGAGTACGTCGACATGTGGTCCACGCTGGTCGCTCAGTCGCGATGAGACTGCGAGAGTTCGACCGGTTCCTCGGCCGGCGCGATGCGGCCCGAGTCGCCCGCGGTGAGACGTTTGTAGAGGTCAAGGAAGGCCTGCGTACACGCCTCCGAGGAGAGGTTCTCTCGGACGTACACACGACCGGCCTCGCCTACGGAGCTCCGCAGGTCCTCGTGGTTGGCAAGGGTCGCGACCAGACGTGCCATCTCTAGGGGATCCCGGGCGAGGAACCCCGTCCGTCCGTGCTGAATCAGTTCGCGGTGCGGCGGGATGTCCGAGACGACCACGGGCAGCCCGGACGCCATCGCCTCGAGTAAGGCGTTCGGCATGCCCTCGAATTTCGAGGGGAAGACAAAGATGTCGGCGGCGGCCAGATGAGTCGGCACCTGATCCCACGTCACCTCGCCCACAAAGTGGACTCGATCCCGGATGTCCGGATACGACGCGAGGAGCGTTCGATAGTACTGGTCGCTGTAATGTTCCTCGGTATATCCGCCCACGACCATGGCCTCGACCGCAGGAAGTTGCCTCACGACCTCCATCAACCATTCCAACCGCTTCACGGGAATGACTTTCCCCACCGTGACGAGGAGGGTCCGGCCCGGATGGACACCTACCGAACGCCGCGCTTCTTCCTTTGAAGGGAGTCGGTCAAACCTCTGAACGTCCACTCCGCCCAGGATGATGCGCGGACGGTACCGACGGAATCGATCGGCGAGGGCCTGCGAGTTCACGACGAGCGGAGTTCCCGAGACCAGAGGGGCCATCACGAGTCGCGTGAACGCGTTCATGTGCGGCCCATAGCGCCAGCCGATTTCGGCGCGCGGATCCGTCCCGAAGAAGACCACCCGCGGGAACACCCGCGCCAAGAACGCTGCGGGCAACGAGAAGTACGGATCCAGGACTTGGAACAAATCGTAGTCGTCTTGGACCTCGCGAATCGCCCGCTCCAAGAACGTGATGCCTTTCGGGAACACCAACGGTCCCGCGAAGCGGACACCGGGGATCTCCGCCATCGCGCGGTGGACCCCGAGCGCGTCGAGGCAGAGCAGGTCGACCTCGATGTGGCGACGAAGGCCCGTGAAGACCTGGAACGTCTGGAGGGCGAGGCCTCCCCCTTTGCCGACGTGGGCTCCGATGAAGAGGACGCGCACTAGGAGCCCTCCTGCCGGTCGCCCTCGCTGCAAGGGCTACGCCGTTTCTGCTCCGACGTCCCCTCTCCCTCCTATCATCCAGATTCTCCCTTTGTTACGATGCCGCGAGCACTTGTTCGAAATATTGGAGCGTCTCGGTACACATGCGTTCGGAGGAAAATCGATCTCGGGCGACCCGGGCCGCCGTTCGTCCGAGCCGCCGCCGCAACGCTTCGTCTCCGAGCACGCGATCGATTCCTTCGGCCAGGGCGATCGCATCCCCCGGCGGTACGAGGAGCGCAGAGACCCCGTCCTCGACCATGTCCAGGGTGCCCGGAATCGCCGTCGCGACGACCGGTTTCTCGAACGCCATCGCCTCAATGAGCGAGTACGGACAGCTCTCCATGTAACTCGGGAGGGCGACGAGGGTGGCCCGACTCAGGCGCGACAGCAGCTCCGATCGAGGAATCGCGCCGAGGAATTCGACCCGATCGGGTCCGAGCCCGAGGGACCGGGCGTACCGACGCCAGGCATCGACCCGACCACTCCCCGTCACGACGAGTCGTTCGGGACGCCGAAGATGAACCATGGCGCGGAGGAGGACGGCCAAGCCCTTCCAGCCCAGGAGCCGACCGGTGTAGAGGATGAACCCCGGTTCTTCCGGCGAGTCCGGCGTTCCCCCGGCGGCTCGCAGTTCATCGAGGGCGAGTCCATTCGGAATGAGCGCGGATGTCCGGACTCGAGGGCCGTAGGTCCCGAGGACCTCCTGACGAACCGCATCCGAGACGAAGAGGACGTGACGAACCCGGTTCCAGTAGTACAGCTCAATCGGGAGGAGCGCAGGAAGGACCGCCAACGTCGTCCGCTCCGTGTCGTCCAGCGGCCCGCCGTGTCGCAGCGCCCCTTGGATGCCGCGGGCCTGTCCGAGGATCGTCGTGTGGGTCGTCACGACCGTGGGGCATGGCATGGGATCCGTCCAGAGATCGGGCATCTGCGCATGGTGGACGACCAGGAGGTCCGGGCGATATTCTCGCGCGAGATCCGGCCAGCGGCGCTGGAGGGCTCGTTGAAACTTGAAGTAGTTCGCCATGACGCCGCCCCCGTCGGCGAGGGGCACGGTCTGGTACCCGGTCTCGTACGACGGCGTCTGACCGCACAGAATCGTCACCTCATGATGGGACGCGATTCCCGGCAGCAATTGCCCCAGGTACGTCCCGATCCCGCCCCAGATTCGCCCAAATTCCGGAGCCGCCACCGCGATCTTCGTTGGTTGGTCCCTCCTGTGCCCGGATGATCGATCACTTTGAGACGCCGGGGCCACTCGCGTCTCCGGTCCGACGGAGCCCGAACCCCCCGAGCCCCGTACCCCGGAAAGACGCGTCGCCTCCCGCGTTGGTAGATATCTATCGGGCCCGTATTTGAGCGTTAGGCACACAGGAAA
>VBLV01000026.1 GCA_005879045.1 Methanobacteriota archaeon
GATCCCGACGGATCGCGCCGACGATGTCCTCGAAGTTCCGGAGGATCGTCGTCTTGCCCTCGATGACCACATCCGGAGAGGGGACTTGGAACCGTTCGCCGCTGCTGAGGGCGGCCGGGAGAGCTTTCTTGGCGCGTTGTAGCAGATCTTCGTAACCGAGTGACACAGACGACGTCCAAGGGCCGGGTCACTTTAAAGGTTGCGGGCTAACGCGCCGCCGCCCGGACGAGCCCCAAATGAATCGGGGACGGGCGCAACGGACGCGACCTCAGCTCGGGGTGGAATTGGGATGCAATGAAGTAGGGATGGCCGGTCAGCTCCAGGACCTCCATGCGTCGTCCATCGTCGGAACGACCTACGAACCGCAGGCCCGCGTCTTCGAGCTTCCCGATGTACGCCGGGTTGATCTCATATCGGTGGCGGTGCCGTTCGTGGATCGTCGTGGCGGCGTACAGCTTCGCAGTGCTCGACTTGGGATCCAGCTGGATCGGATGGGCCCCGAGTCGCATCGTCGCCCCCATGCCCTTGACCGCGTGCTGCTCCGGGAGCAAGTCAACGACGGGATGAGGGGTTTTCGGATCGAATTCCGAGCTGTTCGCGCCTCCCAGGCCCAAGGCCTCGCGGGCGAAGCCGATCGTCGCGAGCTGGAATCCTAGGCACACGCCTTGGAAGGGGACATCGTGCTCGGCCGCGAACCGGCTCGCGGCGATCTTCCCTTCGATCCCGCGATCCCCGAACCCGCCGGGGACCAGGATCCCGTCGACATCCTCCAACAATTTCATCCCCTGTTTTTCCAGATCGACGGATTCGACCCATTTCAGTTTCACGTGCACCCGCGCGGCGGCGCTCGCGTGGTGGAACGCCTCGATGTGGCTGATGTACGAATCCTTCAGGTGGGTATACTTGCCGACCAGCGCGATCGTCACTTCCTTTTTCGGGGACTTCAGATTCTCCAGGAACGCTTTCCATTCGCGCATGTCCTCCGATTTCGCCCGGAGGCCCAGGGTCTTCATCGCGTACTCGGTGAGACCTTGGCCGTCGAACAAGAGGGGCACGTCGTAGATCGTCGACGCGTCCGGGGCGCTGATGACCCCTTCGACCGGCACGTCGGAGAAGAACGCGATCTTTTTCTTGATCTCCGGCTCCAGGGAATGCTCGCCGCGGGCGATGATCACGTTGGGCTGGATCCCCGCGGCTCGGAGTTCCCGCACGCTCTGCTGCGTCGGTTTCGTCTTCTGCTCCCCGACGGCCCCCATGACGGGCACGAGGGTCGTGTGGACGAACAGGATGTTCTCCTTGCCGACCTCCTGCCCGAGCTGGCGCACGGCTTCGAGGAAGGGCATCCCCTCGATGTCTCCGACCGTCCCGCCGACCTCGACGAGGACGATGTCGGCGTTCTCCTTCTCCCCGACCTCGCGGAGCAGCGCCTTGATCTCGTCTGTGATGTGAGGGATGATCTGCACCGTCTTCCCGAGGTAGTCGCCACGACGTTCCTTCTCGATCACCGCGCGGTACACCTTCCCGGTGGTGATGTTGTGGTCCCCGGTGAGGTTCACATCGAGAAAGCGTTCGTAGTTGCCGAGGTCCAGGTCGACCTCCGCTCCGTCATCGAGGACGAAGACCTCGCCGTGTTGGTACGGGTTCATCGTGCCCGCGTCGACATTCAGGTAGGGGTCGATCTTGACGGGACAGACCTTCAATCCCTTCGACTTCAGCAGCACGCCGATCGAGGAGGTGCTGATGCCCTTCCCGAGGCCTGACAAAACGCCTCCCGTGACAATGACATATTTCACTCAAATCACGGGAATGCTCCATCCGGCGGGTCGATGATAAAGTTTGTGTCTTGAAATTGGCGAAACGTCGAACAGCGCCTGCGTTGATACATCTCGCAACCCGATGACGGTGGCGAAAGCCTATATCGCCCGCACGGATGGGTGAGCCCGGTGATCACATGGAGCTCGTGAAGTACGAAGGACTCCCGATCGGCTCCGCGGCTCCGGACTTCTCGCTGCCCGCGGTCGATGGAAAGACATATTCTCTCGCCTCGTTCCGGGACAAGCCGGTCCTCGCGGTCGCGTTCTGGTGCAACCACTGTCCGTACGTGCAGGCGTGGGAAGACCGCACGATTGCCGTCCAACGCGATTACGCGGGAAAGGGCGTGCAATTCGTCATGATCAACGCGAACGACGCGGAGAGCTATCCCGAAGATGACTTCGCGAACATGGTCGAGCGCTCGAAGCGGAAGGGCTACAACTTCCCGTACCTCCGCGACGAGAGCCAAAAGGTCGCTGAATCGTACGGCGCGGTGTGTACTCCTGACTTCTTCGTGTTCGACTCGGCCCGGAAGCTTCGGTATCGCGGGAAACTCGACGACTCGAAGGAACCGCAAGCCGTCAAGAAGCAAGTCATGCGCGAGGTGCTCGATGCGGTCCTCGCGGGCAAGCAGCCGCCGACGAACTTCGTGCCGCCGATGGGCTGCTCGATCAAGTGGAAGTCCGGTCACTGGCGGTGACGTCCGGTCGCGCGATGGGTTGCTCGTTTCCGCCTAGTGGCGCGGGAGCGTTTCTCACCGCGACGGAGTCCTCGGCGAAGAGAACCGAGTCGCCACTCTAAGAAGGAATACACCGCCCCCAGGTTCCCGCTCCGGCGATACGCTCGACGGACCCGGGCCGCTTCCTCCGGGTTCTCTTTGAGTTCCTCCACGAATTTCTTGGTGTTCAGTATCGCCCGCGTCAACTCATCCGCGATGGGGATCGTCGCTCGCTGGGACGTCCGAGAGAGCGGATTCAAGTCGACGCTGATGACGACCTTCCCCATGCGGACCAGCGCCTCGGCGCGGTCGCCGTCCTCCAGCGGGACGAGGGCGACATCCGCCCCGAAGATCCCGTCGCGGTGGGAGAGGGCTCGCTTCGACTCGATGCCCGGGATCCGCGCGTTGGGTCGCAAGCCCAGGACGTCGCGCGCCCCTGCACGTTCGAGAATCTGGACGATCTTTCTCACGCGGGATTCTGTTCGGTGGAACAGGTTCACCTCGATTCGTGCGGGAATCGCCCGTGCGAGTTGCACGACTTCCCGCGCCGCGAGCGCGGCAACGTTCCCGTTCACTGAAATGACCGGGTGAGACGCCGCGAGGAGATGCGCCGCCGCGGCGCGCTCCGCCACGAGGGCCGGTGCGCTCGTCCCCTCTCCGAACAGGTAGTCCCACGCTTCCCCTCGGCCATGGGCGATGAGTCCCTCGGGGGCTACAACGCCGTCTTTCCATGCGCGGACGAGGCGCTCTCGGCGGACGAGGGATTCGTACCGCGGATGCGACCGGGGGATCGTCATGTCATCCGCTGGATCGCAGCCACGAACTTTCCACAGCCGTGCCAGAGCGGATCGGCGGTCGGAATCCCGTATTCCTGTTCGTATGTTCGCACGGTGGCGTCCACTTCGTCCCTCGTCATGTTCTCGTGATTGATTCCGATGCCGATTACCTTGCTGCCACCGATCGAGCGCGTGAAGAACTGAAGCCACTCGATCTCCTCGTCGACCGTCGGCATCGGCCAGGCGACGACGTCCCGGCGGAACGACCGCGTCTTCCTTGCGGGGGCGTGCATCATCAGGATCGCGGACGGCATGGATGCATTGATGATCGCGCGAGTCCCGCACACGTACGCGGGATGGGAGATGCTGCCCTGGCCTTCCACGACGACCACGCGAGCCCGCGTCTCCTCGTACGCTCGGACGATCTCCGCCTCCAGCTCGCCGACCATGAAGTCCGCCTTGATCGAATCGAGCGGCACCCCGTACGCCGTGCCCTGGAGGAGCCCGGTCTGGCCCGTGGCCACGAACGTCGCGGGCACTCGCGCGGCGTTCAGCGCGTCGGTCAGCAGGAGGGCCGTCGTCCTCTTCCCGATGGCGCCGTCGGTCCCGAGCACCGGGATGCGCAGGCATGGCAGCTTTCGAGAGAGATCGCTGAATTGCTTCGAGTCGCGGATCGGCCGCGGTTTGCGAACATCGACCAGCCGCACGCCGTGCGCGTCCGCGAGCTTGGCGAACTCCGGATCGTCGTTCAGGTACTCGTGCAATCCCGCGACGACGTTCAACCGGTTCTCGATCGCCTCTCGGATCGTCGGCCGGAACTCCTTCGGGATGTAGCCGCCGAACGTGGCGACGCCGATGATCAAGGTCTCGGGCCGGCACTGTGCGATGGCCTGTTTCAGGTCCGCGACGATTGGGATGTCGTTCGGTTTCCCGTCGAGCACCTCTCCGGCATCCCGTCCCGCCTTCGTGTGGTCGATGACGCCCACGATCTCGTAGCGCTTCGAGTACCGAACGAGCCCGTTCGCCGTCTTTCCCGTGCTATGGCCGAAATACCCGTCGCACAGGATCACGGCCCGCTCCATCGACCTCTTGTCCCCTGTGATAACAGCGGGCGAAAGTCCATAATCTCCTATAAAGCCTAAGCGCGCAGGCGCCCCAAAATGGTCGCACGATTCCGCGTCAGCCAGAGCCTACGCTCTCCCCCCTTCCTCGGGTCTGCCGCGCCGCGAGTCGAGGGGTTCCCGTGACGCAGAACGTCGAGAACCTCGGCCCGTGCAGCGCCTGCGGCGGGAAGCTGTTCCCGTTCATCCTCTGCGAGTCGTGCGGCGCCGCGACGATCCTGCGCGAGGCCCGGCACCTCGAGAACCAAGCCACGTGTCCGGAATGCGGGGCGCGAAATCGCTGGCAACTCATTTGCGACCAGTGCCACTCCCGGTTTCGGGCTCCCGCGGTCGAGGAATCTCCCGCAGCCGGGAACCTCGAGGCGAAGCCGGAGACGGCCGCCGCTCCCGCAGGCCGTCCGAAGCGCCGGATCAACGGCGAATCCGACCCCGCCTCGCTCGTCCATCTGTTGAAGGTCCTCGGCCTCGATCCGTCCCGGGCCCAGGCGCTGATCGACCGCGGGTACGATGCCCTCTGGAAGATCGCGCGGGCATCCGTCGACGAGCTCGCGCGGATCCCTGAGGTCGGGCCGGTCGCCGCGCGCAAGATGCTCGCGTCCCTCCATCTCATCAAGTACGCTCCGCCGCGGCGGACGAAGGAATCGATCGCGCAGGACGAGTACGAGTGTCCCCTGTGCGGTTGCATCACCTCCGCGTTCGCGCCCGCCTGTCTCGAATGCGGCGCCGCGTTCGACGAAGAAGAGATGGACGAGATGATCCGCGAGCAGTTCGCCTCCGAAGGCGATGCGGCTCTCCTCGCATTCTACGACGCTCGCTTGGGCGAGAAACCGGAGAACGCGGACCTGCTCTACGCCCGCGGCCTGCTCTTGCAAACGATGGGCCGGACCGACGAGGCGATCGCGACGCTCGACCGGGCCGCCGCCGCCGCTCCGGACGAACGAAAGATCCGGGTCGCGCAGCTGCGAATTCAGGCGAAGGAACTTCGCAAGCCGGATGCGGCCGAGAAGCTGCGATCCACGGCGAGTGCGCTCCTCGACGACGTCGCGTGGGACCAGGAAATCGCTCAGCTCGACCACCTCATTTCGGAGTCCGGACCCACGTGTCCGAGTTGCGGTTCCGAGGTCCCGAGGAACGTGGCGCTGTGTCCGTCGTGTGGCGCACGCCTGACAAGCGCTCCCGCCGAACCGGCGGCGAAGCGGTCCGCGACCGGGGCTCCCGAACTGGACATCTTGGTCAACGACCTCCTCGTCGGGGAGCTGGAGCAATCCCTCACTCCCGAGGAGCTCGAACTCACGAAGGCCGCGGTCCTCGATTGGCTCATCGAAGAGCTCGAAGAGACGATGGGTGTGGACGCCACGATTAGCGCGGCGGCGGCCTCGGAGAAACGAGACGAGACGAAACCTGCGGCCGAGCCCTCACCCGTTCCGCCGGCCGTCGGATTCTTGTCCGGATGGATGCGCGG
>VBLV01000306.1:0-1071 GCA_005879045.1 Methanobacteriota archaeon
CACAGCTGGTCGTGCCCGCAGCACTTCATGAACGAGCGGTCCAGGATCATCGGCTGGATGCCCACCGCGCGGAGCAGCTTGACCGACGAGTCGAAGATGATCCCGTGATTCGTGTCTCCGTAGTTCATGTGCGAGAACTGCATCTCGACGTCGTAGTAGTCGACGCATCCGGGATAGTATGCGAACTCGGACTTGTGCTCGACCTTGATCTCCGGGATCGTCAGGTCGTCCGCCTCGCTGTCGAGGACGCGGAACATGACCGGATGCGGGATCGTCCGGCCCGGGCCGTACTCGGTCTCCATCATTCGCGGCTCCCTCCGTCCGCCGCCATCCGAGCGTGGACCTTCGAACGCTCCTCGAGGATGTAGTCGCTGTACTGGATGTCGAGCGGACACACGGCGCTGCAGGCGTCACAGGCGAGGCATGTCCACAGCGGCACGCCGTCGTGCTGCTTCTTGAACGTGTTGTACACGAGGTTGAGGCCACCGAGCGCGTCGTCCTCGACCTTCGTTACCGGACATACGGTGTGGCACTTACCGCACTGATAGCACTCATTCAGCAGGTACTCGTACGTGCTGTACGGCCGGCGGACACCCAAGTACGCGGTGAGCACAGCGAAGATCGGCATGAGGAGGAGCGTGTTCATGTTCGGCTCGAGGACGGACAGGACCCAGGCGAACGCGAGGCGGCTCTGCGGGCCCGAATACGAGAAGTAGGCGACGAGGGCCGCGAAGGCAAGGAAAGCGGCGAGTCCCGAACGAACGATCCATCTCCGGGCGCGGGATTCCGGCAGGCTGAAGACGGCAACGCTCGAGACCAGCATCGGAGCGAGCAACACGAGGAGGAACACCCCCAGCTGAATGACGTAGGGGCGGACCTCCGGACCGAGCCAGCCCGGGATCAGGAAGATCCCCGCGGCCTGGACTTCCACAATCGCCGTCAGGCCGACGACGTATGGCGTGAGCCACTTCCGCATCGGCTGGTAGCCGAGCCGACGGAGGCCGATGTACGACGTCAGGCCGACCAGGATCGGCGGAATGAGGAAGAACCACTTCATCGCGGTGTCGTTGA
>VBLV01000306.1:1112-4004 GCA_005879045.1 Methanobacteriota archaeon
CCTCGCGGATCGAATACAAGGAGGCAGTGAAGGTCCACGCCAGGAGGAAGGCGATCCCGAATGCCGATCGCACGGGCGACTTCGCGGGTCGGGCCTCGCGACCTCGGTCGATGAACGGCAGGATCAAGAGGAAGATGACCGGGATCCCGCTGAGGAGGTCGCCCCAGAACGCCGCGTTGAAATTGGTCTTCAGCGGCGTGCCATCCCCGATGATGAACTGCGGGAAGATGTCCGCAACCTTCAGCAGACCCCATGAGAACAGGAGATACCAGTCCGGAACGATCAGTTCCGAGATCTGCGGGCTTCGAGCAGGACCGAGGAACGGGGTGACGACCGCGGAGAGGAAGAAGAGCATGGCGACCAACAGGAAGATCGTGACGAAGTCCCGCGCCGTCTCTTGCGGGAAGAAGGGAATCCCGGGCTGGTGGTCCGAGCGCACGGGCCCGTATTGCCGGGGGAATCCCGGCATCCCTTCCATGATTTTCCCCTTGACGTGTTCGATCTCCATGGTCGACCTCAGTGGGGCTCCGCGACCCCTTGCAACCAGACGAGCCCCATGTGCAAGACCATCAGGCCCGTGCCCAACAGGGGCAAGATGAACACGTGGATCCAGTACCACCGGAGGATGTAGACCCCGGTCAGAGTGCTGATGTCGCCAAAGAGCAATGTCGCGAGCTGATCCCCGATGAGCGGGGAGGCCCGCGTCATGTTGATCGGCGCCCTCGCTCAGGTTGTTCGCGGGGAGCAGGTACCCGGAGTAGCCGAACATGATCGTGATCAGCATGAGGATGACACCGAGCAGCCAGTTCAGCTCGCGGGGCTTCTTGTACGCGCCTGTGAAGTAGACGCGGCACATGTGGAGGAAGACCGCGGCGATCATGATGTGAGCCGCCCAGTGATGCATCCCGCGGACGATGAACCCGAATGGGATTTCATTCATGATCACGAGCATCGAGTTCCACGCCGGGTTCGTCAGGTCGCCGGACGGGCTGAGTTCCAAGCGGCCGTCCGGGACGTAGAAAAACCCGAGCAGGATGCCCGTAATCGTCAGGATGACGAATGCGACGAAGGAGATGCCACCGAGGCAGTAGAGCGGATACCAATACCAGATCGTCTTGAGTTCGTACTTCTCTGCATGGCTCCGTGGCAGCTGCCGCTGGTCCGTTTCAAGGACGACGCGAGTCAGGTCCGCGTAGGGCACGGTTGGGAAGCGGGACTTGATCCAGCCGAAGACCGACCGCTCCGAGTCTTGCCGGATGTCCCCCGTCGTCGACGTCGTCTCACCTCAACAATAGACGTACCACGCCGGGTTGGCCATCCCGCCGACCAGGTTCAGTCCTTGGGCCTTGACGGGGATCACCGGGAGGGCGCGCGGAGCAGGCCCGTGGACCCTCCAGGCTCCGACGTACTGGGCACCGCTCTTGTCGTTCGTGTTCACGACGAGCATTGTCGTTCGTGTTCACGACGAGCACCATCGGCTCGTACTGGGAACCGTGGCAGATGCAATAGACCGGGTCGACCCCGAACACGTTGTACGTCGGCACGACCGCGCCGCCCGTGTACGCGGAATAGTCCCGGAACGGCGGCGGGTTGCTGACGACGTGCCAGCCCGGGTAGCAGCAGAGGTGGACGCATCGGTCGAAGAGCACGACGATCCGGGTCCCGCCGTTGACGGCGTCGAGATTCGGGTCGTCGAAGAACAAGTTGAAGCCTTCCGGAAGCGGGGCGGGCATGTGTGCCGCATCCGGATGCGAGAAGTACTGGTTCTCCCGCTTGATCCGGATGATCAGGCACGGGAAGCCGGTGCCCGGGACCCACTGGTTGTTCTGGTACAGGCCGCGCCAGACGCCGGTTGCGCCCTTCCAGTCCTGGGTGAAGTCCGAGACCTTGACCGCGGTCCCTGCCTTCGAGTTCCACCACAAGTCCGCGGTCGGATCCGTCGGAGGAAACTTTGTGTACTGAATTGTCTCCCGGATTTCACCGCTGAACTTGAGGGGCGGAGGGAGAATCTGGCCGATCGACAGGCCTCCGAGGCCGAGGACCGCGCCTACGGCTCCGGCGGCCATGCCGACCCGGACCCATTCGCGGCGGGTCATGCCCTTTTCCCTTTCCTCTTTCTCCCAGCTCATCGAGGCCTCCTCAACGGAACGCTCGCGTTAGCACGATTTTCGGCCTTCGAATCTTGTGTATCATCTCGTCCGGCATGAACTCTCTGCGATAGATGTCGATCGCGGCCGCGAGCAGGAGGAAGACCATCCCCATGAACAGCGCCATGTACGAGTCGGTCTGGGTGTCCGAAATGCCCGCGAGGTCTTGCAGGGCCACGACGACGGTCAAGATGCTGAACCACAGGATGCCGACGATCAGTCCACCGATCGCGAGCGCCGCCATCGAACTTCTTCGGGGCGCGTCGCTTCGAATCAACTCCGTCACGGAAGCCCCTTCCTCACGTGCTCGTGATGATCCTTGAAGTGCCCGCTCGAGGACTTGATGATGAAATAGCTGATGATCGTCCAGAGGAGCGTCGCGGCGATGCCGATGATCCCGATCCAGTACGCGCGAATCAGAATCCCTTTTTCCGGGGTCGGCGCGGTGAGCCCCGCCAGGACGATTTCTCCGGTCATCCCCGCCCCGCGGTGCGGAATGCAATACCAGCGGATGCCTTGGCCCGAGGACTCCGGCGTGAAGGACACGCCTTTGTACGTGATGTTCGTCAGCCTGTTGATGTGAAATTCGAAACTCAGGTTTGCTCCTGGCGCAACGCTCCCGGTCGTCAAGTTGTTAATCACAATGACGGAATTATCCGAATTGGCGATGGAAAAGGTATGGACCATCCCTCCGCCGACCGTGTAGTTGTTGACGAAGGTGATGTTCAACGTGATGTTGACTTGC
>VBLV01000027.1 GCA_005879045.1 Methanobacteriota archaeon
CATTTTCAACAAGTAGCCACAGGGAAGAACCAGTCCTGTCTCGGGGCTCCGGGGGTCCGCCGTGCCTACAAAGCTTACTTGATCGTTTAAGAGGAAGCCACGGCTCCGAGCGACTTCATAATGCAGAATGAAGGACACCTGATTTCCCGAGCTGACGTTCGCTAGGTAGAGCCGGACGGCGTTCGAGACCTGGGTGCTGAAGGTCAGGGTGCCGTTCGCGGAACCAGGGGTCACGACCTTCACTCCGCGGACCGCGAAGGAGTCGGAGAAAACGAATCGAAACATCGTGCCGTACGGCGACACCACCATCGACTGGGTCACGTTCGTTTTGGGAAAGTCTCCGAAATTTGGGTCCACGGAGGCTTGGTCACGCAACTGCGGGAAGTCGGGGACCGGGACCTATAGCTCAGCGCTCGCCCCCGGGTTGCGCATGCGAACGAAGAGATGGTAATTGTACACCTCAAGCGTAGCACGCGAGTTCCCTCCCGCGAGGGCAAGGAAGAGAATCAATCCCGCGAAAGCGAGCACGACCGATCCCGCGACGAGGATGACGAGTGCCTGCTTCGTGGACGGAAAAGTCGACCTAGCGTGCTCAGTCGGGCCAATCATTTTCTTTGGACTCCTCTAGATTGCTGCTTCGCTCCAAACCACCCTGCCCGGAAGATGCGTCCGAAAAGCAAGCGCGAGATTTGTTTCCCACGGCCCACCTCGTATGAGGATTCGTCGTGTCCCGGTGCATTCTGCAGCCGCGGTTCGCATACCGAAATGCAGAGCGCTGGAGGTTCACATGATAGTTGCGGTTCTCCATCCTGGCCGCGCATGGTTCGTCTGCGCATCTGGGGCGCAGGTGGAGAGCCGCATGACGGAATTGAACCCCCGACCTGCGCCTTGCGAGAGCGCAAGCATGCAGGTCGCCTTTCGGCTGCTGTTGGACTGTCGGCGGAGGACCGACCTAGCCGAACGCCGCGATCGTATGGACATGGACCGGATGGGTCGCGATGTAGCGGCCAAGGGGACGATAGACCCAGTACGTGTGCCACGCGTACCAGGAGGGACCGTAGAGCGGGACCGCCGCTAGCGGGGCGGGAATCGGCGGGATCGCGCCCGGCGGGAGGTTTGCCGCGAGATAGCCCAGCCCGAGGGGCGCCACCCCGTAGCACATCACGAGGGCGAGGTTCTCGATTTCCAATGTGAGCTCGAAGAAGTTTCTCCGGGTGATCGCGCTGATGCAGTCCCGGAACACGTCGATCGCCTCGAAGGGCTCGAGCGGGCTTGCGGCAAGCATGGCCGAGGGGGCATGGGGAGGGTCGAAGACGCCCGCGAGGTGGGACGCCATGAAGGCAAATCGGTCGACCATCGCCCCCGCCTCGATCGGAGCCGAGGCCAGAATCGAGGCCGCCGCCTCCACGACCAGGCCGTCCTTGTAGCCCCGGGTCGCCATCCCGGCCAACGCGGCATCGAAACGCGCCAATGCCTCATCCACGGAGTACGAGGACCGTGCGAGCGCGGAGAGCAGGATCGCGTTGAGGGGCGGTCGCCGGCGATGAATCTCGTCGATTCGAGAGAACACCAGGTCCCACCAGCTCGGATCCAGGTCCGCCATCGCCGCCGCGGCAAAGATGCGGTCCTCCGGCAGAATTCCGTGAGACTCCAGCGCAATCCGGAGGCGCTCGAAATCCGTGCGGACCGTCTGGAGATTCCCGGGAAGCGAGGCGAGCACCGTGGACCCGACCAAACGGTCCTCCTTGTTCCAGCTGCCCCAGTTCACGGCCATGTTGAAGAACTCGAAGGACTGCGCCAGCAGGCTCGGGTCCAAGGACCGTTTCGCGAGGATGATCGAAGCAAAGCGCAGGTCGACCGTCGTAAACGGATCTCCGAATGTGACGTCGTTGTCCGCGCGCATCTGTTCCGTCAGCACGAGACCGCGATACGTGAGGTCCGCGCGCTGGATCGTCTCGAATAATCCTCCACGGTACGTGGACAGATCTTGCTGGAACTGCTCGAATGACCGGCCTTCGAGATGCTTCTGCCAGGTGGAGAGATCTTCGAGGACGCTTCGTCCGAGGAGCGTCGGCTTGACATACTCCTGCGTTGGGCCGTTCCAGACGAGGGAGTCGACGCTCGTCTTCTGCCCCGCGATCTCCTCGAGCTCTCGGATCATCTGCTGGAGTTCAGGAGGCGCGGTGGGACCGGGGGCCGCCAGGGCCTGGCGGGAGAGTTCGCGGACCCGGTCTCGGAGGGCCGGCAGGGACGCCACCGCGGTCAACCATTGGTCCCGGGTGGCCGTGCCGACCGGGCTCAAGATGCCTTGATCAACGAAGAGGCGTCTCTCGTCCGGGCTCATGTCGATCGGTTGGCGGTCTTGGACCGCTTGCAAGAGAGCCCGAGCGCGTCCGCTGTCCAACTACCTCCCCACCTCCGACGCCAGCTCGATCTCCACGCCGCACGCGTCCGCATCGATCGCGGGTTCGACCACAAGGACGAGCCGCTCGCCTCGGCGCTCGAACGCCACGTGAGGATCGGCCGCGCAGGCCCGCTCCATTGTCTCGAGGATCCACTTGCGTCGCGCTGCGGCCTCGCGCAGGATGCGCCATCGCCGATCGACTTCCAGGGCGAGCGCCTCCAGGGCGTAGAAGGCCTCGTACACGTTTCGATGGAATTGACGTTCGATCTCCTCGCGGACCGCCTCGGAGTCGCGGACGGGAATCTCCTCGATCCCCTCCAAGTCCGCGAAGTGCATCGTGCCATCGGGGGCCACCACGGCATCCTTGTCGAGCCAGACGTCGTGGTACCCGAGGCCAGCGTAGACGCCGCGGCCGTCATCGTGCCGCAAGCTCCGCGCGTATAGGGTGAGCGCCGCAACCGAGGACCGGGCCATGTTCTCGAGGAAGCGTTCCGCCGCTTCGAAGGATTCGATGCGGAACATTTCGAACACGCGAGCCGTGTCCACGCCAAACGTCACGGGGCTGTGGAAATAGACCCGAACGTTCGAAGGCATCAGTCGGATCTCCTGCCAATAGGTACCGACGTAGCGCCGATACCAATAGAACTGCGACGCAATCGAGGCGTACTCGTCCGGGAGACGGACCAGAGCGACGACCGGACACACGGGGAAGCCGGCGATCTGTCCCTCCTGCGCCCGGAGGCTCGTCAGGAGCCCAATCGCGGCGTTGTCGGGAGCCTGCCCTCCGTATGGGGTGTTCCCGAACCACCGTTCCCCGGTGATGAAACCCGATGCGGCCCCGTCCTCTCCGGCAAGGGCGTCGACGAAGCGTCGGTCCCGGCAGATGCTCCGCACTCGGGCACCGGTGAGGGGCACATTCTCGTACGCATCCGTCGCGGCTCCGCACCCTTTCACCGCGGCCACGAATTCGCGATTCCCGATGACCCATCGGCGATCCGGAAGCAGCGCGGACCGGTTGTCGTCTCGCACTCCTTCGACCGGTACCCCATGAGGGCGCCCGGCGAGCTTCCAGAGAATCTCCGGAACGAAACAACCTTCGATGTCGTGCGACCAGAACCGCTCGAATCGACGGTCGCCGAACGCCTCCACATCTCGCTGCAGCCGCACCAAGCGGACGGCATCATTCGGGACCCAGACGGCCTCGCGGACCATCAGGTCTGCCTCTGCTGCGCCGCGGGAGCCGCCTCCGGGCTTCGCGAATAGTAGACGGTTTCCCCGAAGGGGACGAAGCCGGCGCGGGTGGCAACCCGCATCGATGCGACGTTCTTGCGGGAGATTTCCAGGATCACGCGCTCCACCCCCAGCGCCGCAAGAGCCGAAAGACGGGCGTTCATGATCTGGGTCCCGATCCCTTGAGCGCGGTATGGAGCGTCGACCGTCAGCGTGTGGAGACGCGCGACCGTGCCGACGACAGTCGCGAACCCGAATCCAACGACTCGACTGTTGGCGACGGCGACGTAGCCGAAATCGCCGCCCTGGAACGACGAGGCGATGAATCGCCTGGCGCTCGCGCGATACGTGTTCTGTGCAATGGTGACGACGGCGCCCAGGTCGTCCGCGGTCATCGGTCGGACCAAGGTCGAGTCGTACTCCCGCGGCTGCGGGTTGCGCAGCTGGAGAATCGCGAAACGGTCGATCTCCTTGGCCCGCAAGAGACCGCTCGGAATCGTCGCATCGGCGAAGAAGTTCTTCATCTTGACCCGCTTCATCAGCACCCGCGCAACCGCGTCGTCCGAGGCGAACAAGCTGCCCATCGCAGACTCCTGATCGAAGAGGGCCAAGCCGACGAGCGTCCGGTCCGCCAGGGCCAGCACCACCGGGTCGTGCTCGGCGACGGAGCGTTCGGCCAAGAGCGCGAGGAACGGCCCGAAGAAAGGCGAGCCATCCGAGGTGAGACCGACGAGGTCCGCCGGGCTCTTCGCCTTTCGAATGCGCACGTCGGTCGGGAAGTCTTTCGACCCAATCCGGAGCCGGCTCGGACCCCTCCGAACCCGGATCGCGGCAGCGACCGCGAGGACGGCCGCGGCGGGGACGCCGACATCGACGAGGGCGAAGGGAATCAGGTCAAACGGCACCGAATAGCTGCTCGCTGTCAGGGAGATCTCCGCCCGGAACCGGAAGGACGCGGAGGGGTTCGTGTCGCGTTCCTCGTACGACTCTGCGACGACGAATCCGGAGTCCGGGTCGAAGTAGTAGCGATCCGTGTAGGTCGCGGCGAAAATGCCGTAGGCGTCGTCGCGCGTGTACGTTCCCGAGGCCTGGAGTTGGACCGTGCGGTGCGGGATGATTCCGTTCCACACGGTTGCATCGGTTGAGATGACCATGAAGACGTCGTCGAGGATCCGCAGTGTCTGACCCTGCGCGAGCGGCATCGAGACCCAGAACCAAACGGTCGCATTCGCGCTGGCGTTCACGTCAATGCCGGACACGTAGCGACGGGTGGACACGGAGAAGGCAGGGGTGACGTCCGTGACGCCCGATTGATGCGTCCCGTCGGAACCGTCGAACGTCCAGCTTCCAAGACCGCGAACCGTGGTCAGATCGCCGGAGACCGATTGGACGGTGTATCGGGCATGCGAGATCATCTTGTCCGAGTAGCCGAAGTAGTAGTCCGTTCCTTGGGCCACGTAGGTGTTGTAGTTGTACTCGAAGAAATCGGCCGTCCGAGAAGGAGCTCCCGCTGCAATGAAGGACAGAAGGAGCGGCGTGCCCAATGCGAAGATCAGAATCAGGCCCGCGACCCGAGCAAGTGACCGGGAAGATGAGGAATCGCGCGGCATCGTCCTAGCCAAGTCCCTCCGGCCGTCGATACCATTCGTTTCGAACATAAACCTCACGGAGGAATTCCGAGCATCCGGACATGTGTCCGCCTATCGGATGACCCAAGCGACCATACCTCGGACGAACTGCACGGGGGAATTGAACCCCCGACCCGCGCCCCTACCAAGGCGGTGGGCAGCCGACGATCCTGTTCCCGTCTTCAGATTCCTTAGAAGCCCTTCGCAGGATTCGATCACCTCGTTTCACGGGCGGCCGGCGAGAGACGTTATTCATGTCCCACAACGATGACGACATTCCCCTTTTTGTGTCCTCGTTCGACATAGCGATGGGCCTCGGCGATTTGCTCGAGGGGATAGCGCTTATCGATGATCGCTCGAAGTCTTCCCGCCTCCACGAGCTCCTTGAGGAAAACCATGTCCTCGACCTTCACCTTCGCGATCCCGCCGATGATCTTCCTGCCTCCTGCTCGCAAGCGTCGAAGGCTCGGCGCCAGGAGGAGAGCGCTGACATAGACGCCTCCTTTCTTCAGCGACTTCACGCCCCGCGAAAACGAGAGCTTGCCAACCGTGTGGTAAATGAGATCGTATGGGCCTGAGCGGGTGAAGTCCTCCTTCGTGTAGTCAATGACCTT
>VBLV01000304.1 GCA_005879045.1 Methanobacteriota archaeon
GGGAGGGCCGCCATCCCGACGAGCAGGAATGACGGGAACAGCATCGATCGACCGAGGGCCGCGTACAATTGCGTCGACCGGTCGCCTCGGGCCGAAACCCAGCGGCCCACCCGCGGATACACCGCGATCGAGGTTGCCTGGCTCGCGATGTAGACGGCGAAGATTTCCGGGCTTCCGAGGCCGTACGATTGCTTCAGGAAGATCGGGAAGAATCCGTAGAACGCGGTGAAGCCTCCGAAGAGGAGGAACACGCATACGAGATAGATTCGCAGCGTGCGAGGCAGCCGGACCTTCTTTCGCCAGTCGAGCGGGTTGAAGAAATGCAGGATCCGAATGGGCAGATAGCGGCCCCGCTCGATCCGAGCATGAACATCGGCGACGTGGACCTCCCGTCGATCCACCCGGACCGCCGGTTCGCGAGTCCACACCTGAGCGAGGAGCCCCGAGAGAAGGCCAAGCGCCGCGCCAATCACGAAGAGCGCGCGCATCGACGAGATCTCCGCGGCGAGCAATCCCGGGCCAATGACGAGCCATGCGACCCCGAGGGCCAGTCCGGCGACCCAGCCAATCGCCGCGATGCGGCTGACGAGTGCGAGCCGCGCGGGCCATTCCGATTGCTTCGACGTCTCCATCAAGAGGACGGTCCCGGCGGGACCGCTCGCGGCACCCAGGAAGCCCGCAAGGAGATTCGACAAGTAGAACTGGGACATGGTCCCAGACACGGCCATCGCGAGGAGGGCGATCCCGCTCCCGAGGAATCCGATCAGCAGGAACACCTTGCGCCGCGCGAATCGATCGGAGAGCGAGCCCCACAAGATGAACGCGGGGACGGACGCGAGGCTCGTCGCCGCGGCAATGATGCCCACCGTGAAAAGCGTCCCGCCGAGGGCGTAGGCGAACAGCGGAATCAAGGCCGAGGTCGCGCCACCGGCGACCCCTTGCGGGAGGTACGAGTAGAACCAATGAGACCCGTCCGCCCGGTCCATTCCATCCCTTCGGCTCAGGCGAGGCGGCGCACTCGCGCCGACGTATAAGGCCTTTCCTCCGCGGTCAAAGGAGATCG
>VBLV01000305.1 GCA_005879045.1 Methanobacteriota archaeon
GGGCGGACGCCGTATTCCTCGGGACGCGGTTGTCCTCCTTTGACCCGGGAGATCGCGGCGGGCTCAACGTCCCCGTGTTCGAACCGGTCATCGGACTCTCGGAGGAGGAAGTCGGACGCCTCGCGTCCCACATCGAGTCGCCGTGACGTCACTTGCCCGTGCGATCGTGGGAGCCGATGCTCGGCCGGATCTTCTCGGCCCCTTTGCCCTTGTACAAGAGGCCGCGGCCCTTCTTGCCGGCGGACGTCAGCGCGGGATTGCAGATCCAATTGATCTTGGGATCGTTCCGGATCGCAGGATGCTTCGGGTCGACGAGGATCACCTCGAAGTACTTGTGCATCCCGTCCTCGCCGACCCAATACGAGTTGAGAACCTCCATATTCGGATAGTGCTTGGCGGCCCGCTCCTCCGCGATTCGCTGGATCGACTTCGCCATCGTGATCTTCACGAGCCCGCGGCGTTTCGGGTGGCGCCCGCCCATCGGGCGGGGCCGACGTCGACCCCCGCGGCGGACCCGGGCGCGGACGACGACATAGCCTTGCTTCGCGCGGTACCCCAGTTCGCGGGCGCGATCAATCCGGGTGGGCCGTTCGATTCGGACGAAGGCGCCACCGCGGCGCCACTCGACCATCCGCTGAAAATGCGTCTCCTTGACCACGCCGCTCCGAGGGTCCTTCCACGCCTGCT
>VBLV01000028.1:0-438 GCA_005879045.1 Methanobacteriota archaeon
CTTCGCCTCCCAAGCATGGGTCACGTTCAACTACACGGGCCAGGTCGCAGACGCGCGGGATCGACTTCGTCTCCAGATCGCCCACGCGCCTGCATTCACGGATTGGACGAACCTCCTGTTCGGAAGAACTCCGGACCTGCCGCAGACCGCGCCCGGCGTTTGGACCAATGCGACGGTCAACTTGACCGGGTACCTCGGCGACCGGGTGCGATTCCGATTGAACTTCACATCGGATGCCACCGGCAGCGCTCGAGGATTCTACATCCGTGACTTCGCCCTGCACGCGCCCTCGTTCTACGAAGGCGAGGTCGTGCAGGCGGATACCCACTATCTCGTTGGCCCGCTGAGCTTCTCGAGCCCCGTCGTCCGATCCGGGTCGCTCCAGGTAATTCGGACCCCGGGCGGCGAGATTCTGTCTTACACTTCGACGCGAAATGT
>VBLV01000028.1:492-6759 GCA_005879045.1 Methanobacteriota archaeon
CATGCTCGTGGCCTCATATGCGATTTCGCGCTTCCAGCATGGCGCGTATCTGAGATACCGCGCATCCCATTCCGCGGCGTACCGGCCCGCGGTCCACAAGGCGAAGTGGCTCCATCGGCTCGGAGCCTTGGCGATGGCCCTTCTCGTGCTCTTCTACTTCGTCCCGACGGCGACGTGGATCCTCGGGATCCGCGTCTTCGTCTCCGGGCTCCTGTACTGGCTGTTTGCCGTCGCGACGACCTTGGTGCTCGGATTCGGAACGCGAGCGTACTACTCCGGAAAACTCGAGCGCGCACCCTCCGTCGAGGCCGAAGACGAGCGGGTCGTCGTCAAGAAGGTCGCGATCCCGACGGGTCCGCCGGAAGCGGGGACCATTCTCGGAACCTGCCCGCACTGCCAGCGCGAGATCCTCGCAGCCGACCCGACGTACCGGTGCACCTGCGGCACGATGTATCACCTATCGTGCGCCGCGAGCCTGACCCAATGCCCGAACTGCCGCACCCCGATCACGGTCGACGCCGACCGCACGACCACGGACGTGTCGATGCGATGCGAGTCCTGCGGTGAGCTGCAGACCGTCCCGCAGGGGACCGACCCCCGCGTGGCCCCCTGCTCGAACTGCAGCGAATTCCTACGTCATCTGGACGAGGGCAAGCGCTACCTCGTCGTCGCGGGCAATCCTTCCATCGGGTTCGCGTGGCTCAGGGACCTCACGAAACTGGGTCGGCCCGCGATCTGCATGACGTCCGCGGCCGCGGAACGGATGCGCCTCGAGTTTGGCGTGAAGGACGTCCCCGTCGTGCAGGTCTCAAGTCATGGAGCCGACGCGATCGATCCGAAGGAACTCGATCCGGTCGGGTTGAGGTCGATCCTGCAGGTGACGCGGGAACGGAAGAGCGGGGTGGTTCTGTATGACGGCTTGGATCAGATCGTCTCCGAGTCGTCTCTCGCGGATGTCATTCGATTCCTTCGGAAGGCAAACGACATGGCCTTCGTGCACGGGGTGACGGTGATTGCGCGGGTCTCGCCGGGAGTCCTCTCCGAAGAAGACCTCCGACGACTCAATGCCGAGTTCGACGAGTACCTCGACCTGTCCGCGCAGCTCTGACCGGCGTCATTCCGGCCCGCTCCACCGGACGCCGATCGAGTGATCGACGCCGAGGTGGTCCAGGATTCGTGCGACGACGAAGTCGACCAGGTCCGCGATTCGCTTCGGCTTCCCGTAAAATCCCGGGGACGCGGGCATGATGACGACGCCGAGGCGCGCGAGCTTGAGCATGTTCTCCAGCGCGATGGCGCCGACGGGGGTCTCGCGAGGGACGAGGATCAGTTTCCGATTTTCCTTGATCGCCACCGCGGCGGCTCGCGTGACGAGATTGTCGGCGATGCCGGTCGCAATCTTTGCGAGGGTCGTCCCACTGCACGGCACCACGACGACGGCACGGAACAGAGACGAGCCCGATGCAGGTGCCGCAGCCAGATTGTCCTCGCCATAGCTCGACCGTGCCCTTGCGGCGAACTCCTTCACCGTGAGACCGGTTTCAATCTCGATGACCGCTTGGGCGTCCCTCGTCGTGACGACATCTGCGCTGTCCCCGAGAATTTCGATGAGGCGCCGGGCATACTCCACACCAGAGGCACCCGAGACGGCCACGAGGATCCTGGGATCGGAGGACACGCGCGTGAGAGGCGCGGAGTCCAGATGAAGATTCCGCGGGATCGAAGGCCATGGCGATCGACGTCAACGTCAAGGAAATCAACCTTAAACAAGGTTAACACGTCGGGGATGCGGAAAGGACAAGTCCCGGCGCCGAATCCGCGCGCCGTGGTTCGCGGCAGCGTGCGTCAGGCAACCCTCGAGGACTTGGATCTTCTCGTACGCCATCGTCGAGGCATGTGGAACGCGATCGCGGAGATCCCGAAAGCGGACCTCGACGCGGCGGACCGCATCTACCGTCGTTGGGCACGGACGCAGATGAAGTCGAATCGGTTCGCCGGCTTCATCGTTGACGTCGGCGGGGAACCCGTCGCCAGCGGTTGCCTTTGGCTCATGCACGTCCAGCCGAGGCCGAACTGGAAAGGGACGACCGCGGCGTATCTTCTCTCGATGTTCACGGAGCCGGCCCATCGCGGCCGCGGCCACGGAGCTCGCATCGTTCGGGAAGCGATTCGATTCGCAAAGGCGCGCGGCATCCCCGTGATGCTCCTCCACGCTTCGGCCTTTGGCGAGCCGATTTACACGCGTCTCGGTTTCGAGCGAACGACGGAGATGCGCTTGTTCTTGGAACCCGGAAAACGTCGCCGTGGACGCGTTCGCACCTCCCGGAAAACGGCGCGACGCGGGAGATGACGATCCCCTCCGTGAGAGCACGCAAGCCTTCAAATACGACCTCGATTTATGAAGCGCGAACCCGACGCGTGTTCCCGATGACGACTGCATACGATGTACCTCCGGTCCTCCTGATCGAACGCATCAAGGAGAAGTTGCAGGCCGAAGGCAAGATCAAGCCGCCGGAATGGGCGGCATTCGCCCGCACGGGCGTGAACACGGAGAAGGCGCCGGTCCAAAAGGACTGGTGGTATCGCCGGGTCGCCGCGGTCTTGCGGAAGGTCTACTTGCACGGGCCGGTCGGCACGTCGCGCCTCGCAGCCGAGTTCGGCGGACGCCGGGATGACGGTGCCGCGCCATATCATCCGCGACGCGGCTCGCGGTCGGTCGCCCGGGAGGCGATGCAGCAGCTCGAGGCGATGGGCCTCCTCACGAAGACGGACAAGAAGGGCCGCTCGATCAGCGCCCAGGGCCGCAAGCTCCTCGATTCCCTCGCGCACGACATCCTGATGGACCTCGCGAAGACGAACCCCGAGCTCACGAAGTACGCGGGGGGCCCCTGATTCGATGTCGATGGACCAAGACGAACTGGATGCGATCCGTCGGCGGAAGATGGCGGAGCTGCAGCAGGCCCAGGTGCAGGCCCAGGCCGAGCAGCAATATCGGGATCAGCAACAAGCCCAACGGCAGACGATCCTCCGTCAGATCCTGACTCCGGAGGCGAGGGAGCGACTCGGGCGGATCGAGCTCGCGTACCCGGAGCTGAAGGAGAACATCGAGAACCAGCTGATCGCCCTCGCGCAAAGCGGTCGGGTGCAGCGGATGATCGATGACGCGACCCTGCGGCAGATCCTCGAGCGCGTGATTCCCCGCAAGCGGGACATCAAGATCGAGAGGCGTTAACCGTGGCGAAGAACAAACCGTACGCGAAGAAACTCCGCCTCCTCAGGGCGGTCAAATCGAACCGCCGCGTCCCGGCCTGGGTCATCCAGCGGACGAAACGACGTTTCACGCGCCATCCGAAGAAGCGGTCATGGCGGCGGAACAAACTGAAGGCGTGAGGCCATGGCCGAGCAGGAAGAGGAACGAATCATGATCATCCCCTTGCGGGCCGCTTGGGCGGCGTCCCGCACGGACCGAACGCCGCGGGCGATCAAGGCGATCCGGGAGCACGTGCAGCAACACCTGAAGCCGGATCGGATTTTCATCGACGATGTCTTGAACGAGTACTTGTGGAAGCGCGGCCGCGAGCATCCGCCCCGCCGGATCCGCGTCAAGGCGATCAAGTTCGAGGACGGCTCCGCCGTCGTCTCCCTCCCGGAGGACTGAGGGACCCATTTGCTTCGGCGGCTCGAGATCGCGGGGAACCCTTACATCGGCGTTTTCTGCGCGGCGAACGACGAGCTGCTGATCGTGGCCCCGGACGTCCCCAAGTCCGCGATTCGGCACATTGTCGGGGCGCTTGACACGACACCCATCGTCACGAGCGTCGGACACTCGACCGTCGTCGGCTCGCTCCTGGCGTTGAATTCGAAAGGCATTCTCGCGTCCCCCTTCATCGAGGAGGAGGAGCTCGACCGGATCGGCGATGCGGTCTACCCGCTGCCCCATCGACTCAGCGCGGTGGGGAACAACGTCCTCTGCAACGACTACGGAGCGGTGGTCCATCCAGGCTACGACGACGAAGCGGTCACCTTCATCGGTGAGGTCCTCGGCGTGAACGTCGTGCGCGGTACCGTCGCGGGCATCAAGACGGTCGGCAGTGTCGCGGTCGCGACGAACAAGGGCGTCCTCTGCCATCCGCACGCGCGGCCCGGGGAGATGGAGGTTGTCAAGTCGACGTTGCAGGTCCCGGTCGTGATCACGACCGCGAACTATGGAGCCGCTCAGGTCGGGGCGTGCATGGTCGCGAACTCCCACGGCGCCGTCGTGGGCTCGCGGACGACACCCATCGAGCTAGGGAGAATCGAAGAAGGGCTCGGGCTGTTTTAGCTCTGCCGTTTACAAACCATCCGGCAAGTTTGATATATCATGGGATTGGTAGGTATCGTGACCATGAAAACCCTGGTCCTGTGCGTCGATCGGGATAACGACATCGGCGCCAAGACGGGGCTTCAGGCCCCCCTCATCGGTCGCGACCAGAATCTAGCGGCGGCGACGAAGCTCGGGCTCGCAGATCCCGAAGATTCGGACGTCAACGCGTTGCTGAGCGCGGTCTCGATTTACGACGGCCTCCAGAAGGACAAGACCGACGCCGAGGTCGCGACGATTTGCGGGGACGTCCGCGTCGGTGCCGTCTCCGACCTCGTCCTGACGAAGCAACTCGACCAGGTCCTCGAGCAGCTCCGGCCGGACCGCGTGTTCCTCGTTTCGGACGGAGCCGAGGACGAGGCGTTCTCGCCGATCATCGGCTCGCGGATCCGGGTGGACCACGTGCGTCGGGTGTACGTCCGGCAGACGCCCACCGCGGAATCGCTGTACTACACGATCGGCCGGCAACTGAAGAATCCTCGAGTGCGCCGCAAGATCGTGGCCCCGCTGGGATTCGTCCTTCTACTCTTTGGCGCGATCTATCTGGCCCTCCCGAACGCGGCCTCAGGCCTCGCCCTCATCCTCGCGGGCCTCTATTTCATCATGATCTCCTTGCCGTTCCAGAGTATCGGAGACGTCTTCAAGAAAGGCGGCGAATACTACGACCGGGTCCGGGATTCCGTCGCCACCGGGAACCTCGCGATTTTCTTTAACGTCTCCGCGCTCATCCTAATCCTGGTCGGGATTTTCTTCGGAGCGGATACTGCGGGCCGGAACGGCGGGGCCTCCTATGTGTCGCAGTTCCTCTGGTTCGTCATCGGCGCGGTCTGGTGGATCGTCATCGGCACGCTGCTCTTCGAAGGAGGCAAGGTCATCAGTGCGTACCTCCGCCATGGCAGAGCTCCCCGGCATGCGGTCGCCGTCGCGGTGACGTTCGTCGCCCTCGGCCTCCTGGTCCTTGGGATGACGCAGATCCTCCAGACGATCCTCGGCGAGTACAACCCGGCTGCCTCGTTGCCCCTGATCTATCTGAGCATGGGCCTCGCCCTCTTCCTCGTCGCGGTCACCGGCCTCTCGTACCGAACGCGGGGGGAGCGCCCGGATTCGGTCGATGAGAGCTAGCCGCCCCGAGGGTTTGGATGGAATTCGATGCCTGGGAGCCGTTCTACGAAGAGATCCTGAAAGATTTCGTCTTCTCCCGGGAGAAGGACGAGGCGGTTGCTGTTGAGCTCGACAAGCTCCTTGGTGGGAATCGGATTCCCGAATCGAGCCTTCGACAGATCATCCGAGGGAAGGAAGTGACGGTGGCCGGGAACGGCCCGAACGTCGCGCATGAAATCGGCGGGGCCCGCGGGGTCCTCATTACCGCGGACGAGGCCACCTCGGTCGCGCTTGAGAAAGGTCTCCTCCCGGCCATCCTCGTGACCGATCTGGACGGGACGGTGTCGGATCAGGTGAAAGCGAATGTCGAGGGAGCGATCGCGGTGATCCACGGTCACGGGGACAACGGGCCAGCGGTGCGGCAATGGGCCCCGCGGTTCTCCGGTGCGACGATGGCGACGACGCAATCCAGGCCCTTCGGGGGCCTTCGGAATTTCGGCGGCTTCACGGACGGGGATCGGGCGGTCTTCCTCGCGGATCACTTCGGCGCCGCACGCATTCACCTGGTCGGTTTCGACTTCGAACATCCGAATGCGAAGGACCTCGACCGCCGCACGAAGCAGCGGAAGCTCGACTGGGCGTACATCCTCCTGGGAAGCCTCCATCGGGACGAGCTCGAACTATGACGAGGTCTTCGGGGACTTCAACGTCCGCCAACTGAGGATCGGTTCGCGAGCCGCCTGAACTTCATCGACGCGCGCGACCGCGGTGTTGTGGGGAGCGGAGTGCAAGGTTTCGGGATCCTC
>VBLV01000029.1:0-4445 GCA_005879045.1 Methanobacteriota archaeon
GCTCTCCTTCTCCATCTCGATGTCCGTCTCGACCGCCCCGCCGAGCTCGTCGTACGTCTCGACGGGCGGCTGGACTCCGGTCTTCTGCATCCCGATGTGCCGCTTGATCGCCTTCGCGATTGCGTCGGGGATCGAGTAGACGCGCTCCCCATGGTCGACCGCGATCCGCGGGCTCCGGATGCCCTCGAGCTGGTCGATGATTTCGTCGACCGGGACGCCGGACCGCAGGCACAGGGAAACGAGGCGCGCGATGCCTTCCGTGAAGGAGGCCGTATATCCGCCGCCGCGGCCGATCTGCGCGAACACTTCGAAGAGGCCTTTCTCGTCCTCGTTGACCGTGACGTACAGGGCGCCGTATCCGGTTAGGATCTTCTGGGTGCGGCCGGTGATCACGTCAGGACGCGCTCGTGGCCGGACGATGGCGGGCTCGGGCGGCACCTCTACATGAATCGCTTTCGGCTTCTCGGCCTCCGCTAGGCCGATGTTGAGGACCTGGTCCTCGCGCGACCCATCGCGGTACACCGTGATGCCCTTGCACTTGAGTTCGTAGGCGAGTAGGTATGCTCTCTTCACATCCTCGACAGTGGCCTCGCGGGGCAGATTGATCGTCTTCGAGACCGCGGCGTCACACCAGTCCTGGAACGCCGCCTGCATGCGAACATGCCATTCCGCCGCGACGTCGTGAGCGGTCGCGAAGACCCGCTGCCACTTCTCCGGGACCTCTTTCAGGCCCCGCGGCGAGCCGTGGTTGTCGAGGATCATCTTCACGAGATCGTCACGCCAGAATCCCTCGCGCTTCGCGACTTCCTCAAAGTAGTCGAGGAAATACGGCAGCTCCTCGCCGTCCATGACGCGCTTGTACCAAACCAGACTGAACTCGGGCTCGCAGCCGCCGGACGTATCCGCGATCATGGAGAGCGTGCCGGTCGGCGCGACAGTCGTGACGTACGAGTTGCGGAGGCGCAGCCCCTTTTCCTGGTGGCGACTGCCTTCCCAAGCAGGGTAGACGCCGCGTTCCTCCGCGAGCTTCGCGCTCTCATTATATCCAGTTTCTTGGATAAATCGCATCACCTTCCGGCCCCATTCGACCCCTTCTTTGGAATCGTACGGGACCTCGAGCATGAACAGCATCCGCGCGAAACCCATGACGCCGAGGCCGATCTTGCGAGTGGCATAGGTCATCTCTTCGATTTGCTTGACCGGGTACGCGTTCATGTCGATGACGTCATCGAGCATACGGACCGTCGTCCGGATCGTGCCCTCGAGTTTCTTCCAATCGACTTCCCAACGGCCCGCGGGGCTTCGCTTCATGTGGCGTCCGAGGTCGATCGATCCGAGGTTGCAGGACTCGTAGGGCAAGAGCGGTTGTTCACCGCAAGGGTTCGTTGCCTCCATATCCGCGACGTTCGGCGTCGGTTGCCGCCGATTGTTCTCGTCGATGAAGAAGAGACCGGGCTCTCCATTCTTCCAGGCTTGGAACGCAATCTTGTCGAGGACCTCGTGAGCATCGAGTTGCCCGACGGCATGTTGATCCCTCGGATTCACGAGCTCGTACGATGTCCCAGCTCGGACGGCCTCCATGAATTTGTCGGTGATCGCGACGGAGATGTTGAAGTTCGTGATTTCGGTAGTTCGGTCTTTGCACGTGATGAATTCCAAAACATCGGGGTGGTCCACACGTAGGATTCCCATATTCGCGCCACGTCTCTTGTTGTGCACCAAAATCCCGTTAGCGACAAAACTCGCAGGTCCGGGGACTTCGAGGTCCGCGGTTGCTGCACGATCTGGTCGAATGGCCGTCACGCGGGTGTAGACCCTCGATACATCCGACATCTGTCGAAGATGCTCATTCGTCCCAATCTCCGGGAAGTGTTTCATGAGAGCGAGCAAGCGCTTTCGCGGCAGGGCCCGTGGGTGCTCCTCGCTGATGTAGTGCATGAGCGCCCGATACAATCGTCGATTGGCCCCTCGGCGCGAACGTCCCGGTCCGCTGCCGCGACCAACGAAAGAGTAACTCGACCGCAAGACCCGGGCCTGGTTCGGAATGACGTCGGAGGTGTTGACCTTCGGTCTTGGGGCCAGTTCCAGTCGTTCTTGCTTTCGATCCGAGACAAACCCGATTTCCTCAGAGAAGGTGCGGACGCTGTCCTCGTCCACAATGGAGAGCGTGTGAACGGTGAGGTGACCGAAAGCGGTCTGGCGCCTTCTAATAATCCCGCGTCGAGCGACAACACCCAAGGAGAGGAGCAGTTGCTGAGCTTCAATCGCGAGGCGTTCCGACGTTGTAGAGAAGCTCGGATATCCGCTGCCTGAGTGCAGATGACCGTCCCCCTCGAACAGGCCCCGGAGGAACGCTCGCGCGGAGTCTGCCGATCCGGTCAGAATCTCAGTCGGAATGAACGCGTTTGGCGAAGATCCTTTGACCCATCCGAGGCGCTCCATCCACCGCACTAGATCACGTGACTGGAATTGGATGTCGACATATCCTCGCCCCTCCCCCTCCGTGATCTGGTTCGGCGCGAACCCAAAGCTCCTGTCCATGAGAATTCGAATCCGCTCCATGACCTCAATGTCCACGGTGCCGACGGTGATGATGAAACGTCCCCCCGTGCTGGTGCAACCATCTGCCATGTACAACCCGAGGAGCTCAGAGAGCTCCGCGTTCATGTCTGAAGGGACTCGGATCCGCGTCGCGTTCGGATGTTGCGGCCCAAGAGGTGGAAGAGAACGGTCGATGCCGAGATGCCCTCCCTTCACGATAACGAGCCAATCGCCTTCCCTCAGGTCCTGTGCTTCCCGCCAGACAATCTCTCCGTTCTCGTCGACGACGGCCAAGGCGTGGTTGTAGGTTGCGCCTATCCGGAGTCCGAGCTCTGTTTCAATCGAGTAAATCTCCGCGGGCCCATTGTCTTGGGCGACGAGGGCGTGAGAGTATCCCGTTCCGTCGAACACCCGATCCCGGGTGAAGTTCTCTCCCAAGGGCGGACTGTTCAGGAGGCGCCCGAGCGGTTTGAGTCCCTCCGAGGTTCGCAAGAGGCTGTCGACGGAAATACACCCGCCCTGTTTGACGGTCTGGGTCGCCGCATCGAAGATTTTCATGAACGATACGGGACCGGAGGCGACCCCCATCGTCGACTTCACGAAGTCTCCCTTGGGACGGAGGCGCGAAAAGGCAAACCCGGTTCCGCCACCGCCTTGGTGGATCAGGGCCTGCTGCTTCAGGGCATCGAAAATGCCGACGAGACTATCGTCCACCGGGAGGACGAAACAGGCTGATAGCAATTGCAATTCGAGTCCGGCGTTCATGAGGGTGGGACTGTTCGGCAGGAATTCGAGATTTGACATGATGCGGAAGAAAGTCTTCGCCTTCTCCTCGACCTCGATCTCGTTCGCGCCGTAGTTGCGCTCGGCTTGCGCGAGGTTCCAAGCGACGCGAGCGAACAGCTGCCTCGGAGTCTCGACGACTCTTCCCTTATCGTCTTTTTTCAAGTACCGCTTCTGGAGCACGCGTAACGCGTTCTCGGACAGCTTCGGATCCGGCTCACGGGCCACAACCTCGAGGGCCCTTGAATCAGTAACGTTGACTTCTTCCATGGGGAGACCTTCTCAGGAGGGACAGAATGCGACGTAGGCTAGGCGGGGAGACCATCCCTGGGGGTGGGCGCGGCGAAAGTGGTCACCGGGTATATCCCTTTTTGAACCACTTATGTTACCAGTAGTCTGAACCGGTGTTACCATGTTTGTTACCACACGGATTTGCCCCATAAGAAGATGGCGGAGACCTGCCTCAAACTACTCCCTTCAATCGAGGCCGTCACAGGAAGGGGAGCCGGACCACGCGGCCCGGGTGCGGCGTGCCGCGGATGTCAATGTCGAGGGACGTCCCTTCGGTGGCGTGGCGTTGGTCCACCGACGCGAGCGCAGTCCCCACGCGAAGGCTGGGCGACATCGTCCCGCTCGTCACGTGCCCCACATCGACTCCACGGGAAAGAACGCGGTGGCCGGGCCGCGGGATTCCTCGATCGTCCATCCGCACGCCGACGAGCCGCGAATAATCGTCGCGCGTCCGCTGCGCCTCGAGCGCCTCGCGGCCGATGAACCGCCGGCCCCACTTGACAACCCAGGCGCAGTTCACCTCGAGCGGCGTCTGATGCCCGTCGAAGTCTTGCCCGGACAAGAGATAGCCCTTTTCCAAGCGGAGCGTGTCCCGCGCCCCGAGACCGATCGGCTTGATCCCGAGGTCCGCCCCGGATTTCAGGAGCGATTCCCAGACCCACGATCCCTCGGCCGATGCCGGAAAGAGCTCGAATCCCGCCTCTCCTGTGTACCCCGTTCGTGTGACGAGAAACGAGGCCCGTCCACTGGCAACGGAGGGGTCCCGTGCGGGCGGGATGGCGGCGCCCGGCGGATCCGACTTCCCCCACCCCTCGATTTCCGGTGGAACC